>NZ_BAACAP010000222.1:0-95919 GCF_045865695.1 Scytonema hankhaensis NUACC26 | reverse complement strand
GAGCTAAAGCGGGTGCATCATTAATACCATCACCAACCATTGCGACAATCTTAGATTTTGGATTTTGGATTTTGGATTTTGGATTAGCGATCGCTCCTGCTCCTCTACTGTTGTACTGTTCTGCTTGCAATAACTTAATCGCCACCGCCTTTCGATCGGGACGAACTTCTGCTAAGACTCTTTTAATACCAACTTCACGGGCAATACTTTCTGCAGTGCGGCGGTTATCGCCTGTGAGCATGACAACTTCTAAACCGAGTTTTTGCAACGCTTTTACTGCTTGGGTGGAAGTGGGTTTAATGGCATCAGAAATACCCATCACTCCTTTGATTTCGCCATCAACTGCCAACCAAACTGCTGTTTTACCTAAGTATTCTAAGCGTTCTTTGTCTTGTTGCAAAGCTTGAGTGTTAATACTTAACTCTTCCATCCAGTGTTGCGTACCAATTTGGACGAGATGGTTAGAAACAATCCCTTGTACGCCACTACCTGCAACGGCTTCAAAATTTCTAACATCTGCTAATGGCACTTCCTGAGATTGGGCGTATCTGACTACTGCTTCTGCCAACGGGTGTTCGGAATTGCGTTCTACAGAGGCGGCTAGTTGTATCAGCTTTATTTCGTTACTGTTTAGCGTACCGTCAACTGTCAGAAAATCTGTAACTGTCGGTTTACCTTGAGTAATTGTACCTGTCTTATCCAATACAATTGTTTGAATTTTGTGTGCTATTTCTAAGCTTTCGGCTCCCTTAATTAAAATGCCGTTTTCTGCGCCTTTACCCGTACTTACCATGACTGAGGTTGGTGTGGCTAAACCCAAGGCACAAGGACAAGCGATAATTAACACCCCAACTGTAGTAGTGAGTGCTAGGGTGACATTACCCATGATGTTATACCAAATAATAAAGGTGAGGATAGCGATCGCGATCGTCGCCGGAACAAACCACCCAGTCACTTGGTCTGCGAGTCTTTGAATGGGAGCTTTCGAGCCTTGAGCCTGCTGTACTAATTGGACAATCTGCGCCAGTACAGTATCCTTACCAACTCTTGTCGCCCGAAACTTAAAACTTCCTGTTTTGTTGATAGTTGCTCCGATGACTTCATCCCCTGGTTGTTTTTTCACGGGTATACTTTCACCTGTCACCATCGCTTCATCAACTGTGGATGTCCCATTCACGACTTCGCCATCAACAGGAATTTTCTCCCCAGGACGAACCAGCACTACATCACCGATTTCTACTTCCTCGATAGGTACATCTATTTCTCGTCCGTTACGAATCAACCGTGCTGTTTTCGCTTGCAAACCAATCAGGTTGCGGATAGCTTCTGAAGTTTGTCCTTTGGCGCGATTCTCAAACAGCCGCCCTAACAAAATTAAAGTAATTACGATTGCCGCAGTTTCGTAATACACATCAGGTATCAATCCCTGACTAATGAAAAAGTTAGGAAACAAAGTGACAAATAGGGAATAGAAATATGCTGCACTAGTACCTGAAGCAATCAAGGTATCCATTGTGGCAGCATGACGTTTAAAAGCTTTCCAGGTATTGACGTAAAAAGAGCGACCACACCAGAACTGTACGGGAGTGGTAAGGACTAATTGCAGCCAAGGGTTATGCAACCATGTAGGAATAAAAGGTAGGTGTAAGCCTGTCATCATTGGTAGTGAGCCAATCGCAAGCACAGTACTAATGATGCCTCCTATTGTCACCTTTCGTAACAAATTGCGAGATTCTTTCTGGCGATCTCTTTTTTCTTCATCATCTTCGCCCGCCATCAGATTTTGTTTTTGGAGGGGATAGGCAGAATAACCTGCTGCATCCACTGCATCCTTGATGGCTTGTAAATCAGTTTTTCTGGGGTCATAATCAACTGTTGCTCGTTCTGCCCCAAAGTTCACACTACATTCGTTTACACCAGGGACAGAACTGATGGCATCTTCAATGCTTCTAGCACAGGAGGCGCAACTCATACCCCGCAGCTTAAGTGTGGCATTCTCCATTTGACTGCTCCCAAGATCGAGAGGTGTTCAAGACTAATTTCATCTTGAATCCTCCAGTTGACTGGAGTGTCAAGGGGGTAGAGAAAAAAAATTGGAATTTGTTACAAGCTACATCCGCACTCTGCCTTCAGGAAAGTGGAATATATGGTGGTGCGATCGCTTTTTGACAATTCACTACAGTCTTTAGTATCTCTAAATTGAGACTAAAACCTTTAGTGGCAAATTTTTCTGTGTGAGTTCCTCGTAATTTAAAAAAAGTTAAATATTTTTGAGCTAATTGATTATCTAATTTGGCACAAACTGTAATTAAATCTACAGCTAATAAATCCAAAATAGTATCGTGTTCCCAATCTGGAAGAGACTCTAAACCCAACCAACTAGCCACGACTTTTGAAGGAAAAAATCCATAGCCGTTGAAAAAAATGTAGGCAAAACTCACTTGTTTACCCACTTCACTGATATCTGTGTTGTTCATAAAATTTATAAAATTGTCACAATGAAATATTTATTACAAAAAATTTTGTTAGTGAATATAATAACTTTTTATATAAAAATTAAATTGTATTATAAGGTACAAGAATTAGGAATGGCTCCCTTTTCGCTCTAAAATTCTATAGCGGTTTTCAGTTGGGTGCAATACATTAAATGATTTAGGAACCGCAGCCTGTAGCAGATGGACGCAGATAAATCTGTACTTTATTCAACTGACAACTGCTATATTCATCTTGTAGGGTGGGCAATGCCCACCATTAAATATTGGTGAGTATTGCCCACCCTACACTCATGGGTAATCTTCTGGCGGGAAAAGAGTAAGGATAAAGTATGAAAATAAATCTCACCATAAAACAATGAGTAGAGTGAGCTTTGCCCACTCTACTCATTATTCAAAAACATCTGGAACTCAAAGGAAACAAGAAACTCCCTGTTCCCTGTTCCCGATTCCCTTTTTTATACCAGATGCTTATTTGATATTTGCTCTAGCATCCTTAACTGCAGCAACAAAAAATAATCCTGTAAGTGGAATGCTAAGTGCCAAGATAATCGCAGTTGTCTGAGTGCCTAAATCTGGTTGTCCAGAAGAGAGTTCAAAAATCGAACCAACCGCCGCAATGGCTGCAATACAAGAACCTGCTAGAAACAAACCACTTTTTGGAGTTATTACGTTCACTGTCAATCCACCTATGCTACTGGTTTTACTGCTTGGTGCGAAAAGCCATACTTAGATAACTCTTGTGCTAAAGCCAAAGAATTTTCTACTCTGTCTACAAATACTACCCCGTTCAGGTGATCTATTTCATGCTGAATGCATCGTCCGAGTAAATCTCCGGCTTTTAGCGACTGGGGACGCCCGTTTTCATCTTTATAAGAGATTTCTACTACTTGGGGACGCTTTACATCAAGGTATACTCCTGGTATACTCAAGCATCCTTCTTGAGCAACACACAAATCGCGACTAACTTTTTTGATGGTGGGGTTAATTAATACTAAGGGGGGATTGGCTGGGTTTTCTGGATCGCTGTCAATTACAATCAGTTGCTTGTGGATTCCTACTTGGGGTGCTGCTAAACCAATGCCATCTTTGCTGTACATGGTTTGTAGCATTTCGCGTATGAGTTGGCGGAGTTCATCATCAACTTTGGAGATTCGCTTTGCGGGTTGACGGAGGACGCGATCGCCCAAATAATGCATTTCTAATGGTGGATTTTGTAACTTTTTCTTTTCTACAGCAATTTCTATAGGCATAATCTTGTAACTCGCTTATCTTGGGTAGGTCTTATAAGTTCAGAGGCGCAACAAACAGCGTCTCAACTCATCTTAACAATTTCAGATGCTTCTTTATAATGGGTAAAACCCATTATAAAGAAGCGATCGCCGTACCGATCCATAGGATTCCTATTTGATTTTTGAAACATACGTAGGGTGGGCAATGACCACCCTACAAGGCTTTTGCGCGGCATAGCCCTACCTACAATACTTAAAAATTTTTATCAATCATTTATGATTTCTATATTAGCGTACACCTCTGTTTGCAAAACACCCAAATTGCGAGTATAAGAGATGATTATTTCTCCTTGCAAAAACACTGGGGCTTGACGTGCTGAAATTCTTCACTAAATTTGACTACCTACTTAAAGAGACTTTTCTCGGTTTACGACGTGGCGGATGGATGAACTGGGCTGCTGTGAGTACCGTCACGGTGTTGTTGTTTTTATTTGGCATGAGCTTGCAAACGTCTTGGCAGTTAGAAAAATTACTTAACCAATTTGGCAGCCAACTAGAAGTATCAGTTTACCTCGAACCGAGTGCGCGGGTGGAAACAATCGAACCATTCGTAACCAAAATGCCAGAAGTAGCGGGTATCCAGACGATTACAAAAGAGCAAGCTTGGACTAAGTTAGTTAAAGAATTAGGTATCTCTAATATTGATAGTGCAACTCAGCAGCTTGGTGATAATCCTTTGGTTGATGAGTTAAAAGTCAAGGCGCAAAACTCTTCTGTTGTCCCAATTTTAGCGACACAACTGGCTAAATTACAGGGAGTTGATACGGTGCAGTATGTAGATGAAGCTTTGAAACGCATTGCTCAGCTGCATCAAGGTTTAAATTGGGTTTCCTTCGCTATTACCATTATCCTTACGTTGACAGCAATTGCCGTTACTTCCACGACTATTCGCCTCATTGTTATAGCACGACGGCGAGAAATTGAAATCATGCAACTCGTAGGGGCGACTTCAGCTTGGATTTATTTGCCATTTGTACTACAGGGAATTGTTTTTGGTATTCTAGGAGGTGCGATCGCTTGGGGATTTATTAGCTGTCTTCAACAGTTTCTCAGTCGTTGGTTAGTCAACCAACCGGAATTTATTCAGTTTCTCACCAACGGTTTGCAACTGAATGTGTTGCAAACTCTGTTATTACCCATCATTCTCTTGAGTTTTGGTGCTGTAGTAGGATTATTAGGAAGTGTCTTTGCTGTTCGTCGATTTGCCAGAAGTTGAACTTTTGGTGAATGAAAGATTTATGCTTAGATGTATTGCTTCTTTTACCTCTCAACTATGAACTCGCAATGGACAGCCCTGCTAAAAAATATAGGCGAATGGCAAGGCTCATTTACTCGCCTCTCTTCTTTGGGTGAAATTTTAGAAGATACCCCAAGTGTAGTTTCTCTAGAAGGGCTAGATGATAACAAAAAAATTCGTCAAACAATTCGTTTGGGAGGAAGCGAGAAAGTCTTAGAATACAGCTCGCTTGCACGAAGTGTACTATTTTTTGATAATGGTGCGTTTTCTCAAGGTTCAATTCAACTAGCACCATTTTCTGAATTTGGTGCAGAATTTGGTTTTATTTATGAAAATCAACGCTTGCGTCTCGTTCAGTTATTTGATAAGAATTTTCAATTAGATAAATTAACCTTAATTAGAGAACACCTAGCAGGAACTCAACCACCGCAAAAGCCTTCTTTTACAGTGGAAGATTTACTTGGAGAATGGCTTGGCGAAGCAGTGACAATTTATCCCGATTGGCGTTCTCCTGACAGTTTTTCTACAAAAATGCAACTCCAGATAGATGGGAATGGAAGACTTACCCAGAACTTGACTTTTGATGGGCGCACAATTTCCTCAACAGCTACTATTAAAAATTCTATTATCCACTTTGACCAAGACCCTCAAAAACAGGTACAAGTTTTGCTTTTACCAAATGGTGCATCAGCAACATCACCGCTTAAACTGTCAATGCGTCAGCCGTTTTTCCTTGAAGTTGGTTGGCTCATTCAACCAGGTTTGCGCCAACGGATGATTCGCAGCTATAGCGACAAAGGAGATTGGATAAGTCTGACTTTGGTGACAGAGCAAAAGATTTGATCCAAGAAGCAAGAAAAATAGGTCTAAAGACGAACACCAAGCTTAAGTATAGCTTGGTGTTCGTCTTTGGGGACTTTCAGCATCGCTCCTTGTAAAAAAAATTTTCTGTTTAGAGCAGATAAAACTGATGACTATCGATCCAGAAAAACGTAGTCAAGAACTAATCGAAATCATTGACGAGCAATTCCACAAAATGGCAAACTGCTTGGAACTACTAGAGAGTAAGCTCTTGGATAAAAAATCAAAGCATAACTTAGACTCAAAAGACTCCCAAGGTAGTCCTACAAAGGATGTAGCAATAGTTATCGGTGATAACTTGGATTCTGAGGAGATAGAGTCTTTGCGTGAGGAAGTAGAGTTTTTGCATGAATTGGTGGATAGTCTAAACTTACTTCTGCTTTACAAAGAGCAGGAACTGCAAGAGATAGCATCAGAATTGGAGGAGATAAACTGTGACAATATGACTGCGTTTATTACACAGCCGTATGCGTACCTAACACTTGAAGATGCTAAAAAACTGGCGTCTACACTTTTAACAAGTAAAAAATCTGCCAATGCCTCTCTAGCTGAGTTACTGACTACTATCTATGGCTCAAAAGTTAACCCAGATGAATTGAACCCAATAGACGAGTTAAGTACAAAAGTCAATTCTTTCAACTATAATGCCTTTGATGAGATTATTGCTAGATCGCAGGAACTTAAAGCTCAGTCAAAACAGCTTCGTGCAACATATCATGAGATGGGATCGCGCTTTATTACCTTCAAAGCTCATTATGCAAAACTAGAACTACAATGGACTAATTTCAGAGCAACAAAGAAAAAAAATCAGATCGATTCTAATAACTTTAAGATAAGTGAAATTTACACCAATTTACCAATGGATTAACTATTATATAACGATCGCATACGGCAATTAGGTTTTGATAGCAGGAGAAATCATTGACTTATGAAAACAGCAGAGATTAGCGAGCTCGATGCTTTTTGGTCTGAACACGCTTAAAGTCAAGAGCCAATTGTTTTGACTCGAAACGGTTAACCTATGGCAGCATTAGTTCCCATCGAAGGAGTCGATATGGAGACAAACTATAGACCTTTGCTATGCAGCCAATTGATAAACAGGTCAGCAATAGCTAAGTTACCGTGTTCAAGCATTTGCATATGACCGTGACCAGGGAGTCCAACTTCCGGAAGCCAAATAAAATCACCCCGGAAGTATTTTGCAGTTTCTGCATCTACTTCATGAGGATGACGCGGGTCTTGGTCGCCTGTAATCACACATATGGGTATATCAAATAGGATTTGAGGGTCGCAAATATAAAGCCCTCGTCCTTCAACATTTCTGCGCTGGTTGCTAATTCGCGCACTCTCAGCGACTAAACTGCAAAAGTAATTCTCAAATGTCTCTTGCGGAAAAGTATCTGAGTTGGTGAAGTACTTTTTAGTATCTTCACGCGACTGGATACGTGGACGGTCTTCGGGAAAAGCCTCATGAGAGTCAAGGGTGATGACTGGTAATAGATCGGCTGGTGGTCCTGGTGCAATGCCTACAATAGCTTTAACAAGTTTGGGATGAGTTTGTGCCGTCTGCCAACCAACGACACCAGACATACTGTGGGTAAGAATGACAGCCGGATCAATCTGTTGGAGTAGTGCCACAGTAGCATCAATTACCCGTTGATATGGCATTGTGGGAAAATTTGGGACAAAGCCAGATCGACCATGCCCTGGCCAGTCAACAATGTAGGTTTTCCAGCCTTGTTCTGCCAGATATACTGCCCAACCTTGGCGATTATCAGGTGTTTTGATAAAACAACTACCCGTATGAAAGCCACCATGTAAAAGCACAATAGGAACTAATTTTTGGTCTTGACTCGGTAGGTAATATTGAACGTACATTTGGTACGGAATATCACCAACAAAGAATTCAGTTTCAGTGTATGAATTCATGATTCTCAATTATTCAAAGAACACCTTCGTCGCAAAGCTTTTTCAAGCAACACCTGATATTCATCATCATTGATGTGGTAAGCCCCAAACCTTTCCAAGTGGGGATTCATCATTTGAGCATCAAATAATACGAACTGTCTTTCTCGCAATCTCTCGACTAACTTTACCATTGCCACTTTCGATCCTTCGGGAATGCGGTAAAACATTGACTCTCCAATAAAAGCACCCCCAATAACAATTCCCAAAATACCTCCTGCTAGTTCGTCCCCTTGCCAAGTTTCAAAACTATACGCCCATCCCGCTTGGTAAAGTTCCCAATAAATCTCTTTTAACTCTGGCGAAATCCATGTTGTTTCTCTATCAGCACAGCTTGCTACAACAGATTTGAAATCGCGGTTAATTGCAATGCTGAAACGTTCTTGATTCAACACTCGCTTTAAAGACTTGGGGTAGCGGAATCTCTCATCTAAAGGAATGAGAGTGCGATCGCGACTTCCATACCAACCCAATACATTATCCTCATCAGCCATGAGAAAATAGCCTTGGGCGTAACCTTGAACGATAGTGGCGATATCATACATAAATCAGTGACCAGTAATCAGTGACCAGTGACCAGTGACAAGTAACCAGGAGCACTTTCGACTAGTTAACTTTAAATTATGCCGATTTGACCGATAAAGATATGAACGAATCAATTCCACCTATCACTTTACCACCTGCTCAAAATCCCGTACTTGAGGGAGAGTGGTTGCAACTTCGCTTGCATCGGTGGTTAGATGAAGAATTTATCCCAGAACCAGTGAATCAAAAAATTGCCCAAAGAGCTGCACAAATCTTTGTGCGTCAGCGAATGGAAGGGGAAAACGACTTGGGTTCTCTAGTAATTGCCATTGTTACAGAGATGCAATCGTTTGACTTTTCCAAAAGTTTTTACGGAGAGTTTGCTATTGCTAACGCCGTCAGCGATTTACTGTTGGAAAGTTTGGGCATTGATAAATGTTGCGGACAGTAGGATTTTTGTCATTGGTCATTAGTCATTGGTCATTAATTAGAGGACAAATGACTAATGACTAATGACAAATGACTACCAGCTAGACTTAACCACTCCAGGCAAAAGACCTTCGTGCGCCCATTCCCGAAGAACGTTCCGAGATAGTCCAAAGTCACGGTAAACGCCTCTTGAACGACCTGTTAACCAGCAGCGATTGCGGCGGCGGGTAGGTGCGCTATTACGGGGAAGTTGTTGAATTTGTCGATGAATCTCTAACTTGTCTAGAGGAGATTCTGCCTCTCTAAATTCTTCTAGCAACGCTTCTCTCTTAGCAGCGTACTTTTGTACCAACTTAGCGCGTTTTTTCTCGCGCTCAATCATGCTCTTTTTTGCCATATAACTTGGTAATTTCCTTTTTGGACAGCATTCTCCATTTTATATAATTACATAAATAATAGCTAATTTATTACTCGTGTTTTGTATCTGTACTATAAATAACACAATCGACAGTAAGATTCCTGATTTTTTTGAGGCGGAGCCTCTTCAAGGCATTCCCAGGCAGAGCCTGGGAACGAGGTTAAGGCAGAGCCTGGGAACGAGGTCTGGTCACTGGTCACTGGTGAGTCCAGCCCCTACGGCGGGAGACCCGCCGTAGGGGACTGGCGAACCCGAAGGGTCACTAGTCACTGGTCACTACAGAAGAAGGGCAGAGATCGGAGAGTTCGCAAGCCTCACAGGCGGGCGATCTCGCTTTACAGATGGCGCGACCATGATAAATGAGCCGAATAGACCAATTTTCCCAGTCTGGTTGAGGTAACAAACTCATTAAATCTCGTTCAATACGAATGGGAGCGGAATGTTCGGTTAAACCCAAGCGTTGACTGAGACGCTGAACATGAGTATCAACTGTTACACCAGAATTGATTCCATAAGCATGAGAGAGGACGACATTTGCTGTCTTGCGAGCAACACCGGAAAGTTTTAGTAAATCCTCCATTCGCTTTGGCACTTGCGAACCAAATTCGCTCACGATTGTTTGGCAAGCGGATTTAATGTTCTTTGCCTTATTGCGATAAAACCCAGTGGAACGTACCAAATTTTCCAATTCTGCCAAGTCAGCATTTGCCAAGCTCGCTGCATCAGGAAATTTATTAAACAAAGCTGGTGTCACTTGATTCACTCGCTCATCAGTACATTGAGCGGAGAGGATAGTCGCTACAAGCAGTTGTACTGGGCTTGCATAGTTGAGAGAACAGGTAGCGTCAGGATAAAGGCGCTTCAGTCGAACGAGAATTTCTATGGCTCGTTGTTTCTTTGACGATCGTTTGCGGATACCAATCACTGGAATAACTTTTGCACCCACTCCAATTGGGTAGTTTCTTTAAGTATGAGAAAAATGCCTAATCCCAAAAGTAACACCAAACCAGTTTGCATCACACCTTCTTGAATGCGATTGGGTAAGGGTTTACCTCGCAAACCTTCAACTAGGAGAAAAGCGAGTTGTCCGCCATCCAAAGCTGGTAAAGGCAATATATTGATAATAGCCAGGTTAATACTGATGAGAGCAGCAAAGAAGAACAAACTGCCTGTATCATTTTGAGCAATATTAGCCCCTATTTCTACAATCTTCACAGGTCCAGCAACTTGATTTGCGGTTTCCCGAAAGTTTGTAATGAGCTGCCCAAAACCCAGGAATGTCATGGAAACAATTCGTTGAAATTCAGCCGCACCAATACTCAAAGCTTTTATTGGATTGCTGACGCGACGACGCTCAACTCTACCATTAGGAGAAAGTTCTACACCAATGGTGCCATCCCCATTTGCATTGGCTTCAGGAACAACAGTTAACGAGATGGTTGTGTCATCACGTACAACTTTTAATTGGATTGGCTTTCCTGCATGAGTTTTAATAATGTTTCTTAAAGCCTCGATCTCGTGGAGTGACGTTTCAAATTCTTTGTTATCGGCTGCTATTATGACATCTTTTGGCTCAAGTCCGGCTTGTGCTGCCACAGAACTCACCTTTGGTGCCAGTTGTTGAATTAAAACCCCAGGTTGAGTTGCTTGTGCTGTACCAATAACACAAACCTGTGTCACAAGGAGGAGGTAGGCAAATAATAAATTGGCTATGACTCCCGCACTAATCACAATCGCCCTATCTAAAACCGGACGGTTACGCATCAGATTTGGATCGTTAGGTGGAATAGTGCTATCCGGATCGTCGTCAGGAAAACCGACAAAACCACCCAATGGAATAGCACGGATAGCATATTCAGTCTCCACTCCTTGATATTTCCAAACAATCGGACCAAAGCCTAAAGAGAAACGGTTGACGTGAATTCCCTGAGACCTCGCTGCAATGAAATGTCCGAACTCGTGTACCAAGATTAAAACAGCTAAGACTGCGATCGCCGCTAATGCCGCAAAAAATGACATAAATGATAAATGAACTGATTCAGCTACTTCTATTTTATGCTAACGGTTAATGCTAATAGCTAATAGAACTCTCACCAATTAGCCCACCATTCCATTCAATGTTGGTGGGTTAATGGAACTCTTACCAATTAGTAGGTAGGGCATTGCCCACCATTCCATTCAATGTTGGTGGGCAATGCCCTACCTACGTATTTGGGTAATATAGCTGGCGGTTCGGGAGTAACTACCAACCCTTATTACAATATCTCTCGTCGCAAGTAAGGCTGTAGCGCTTCTGGTATTCTAACTGTTCCATCTTCTTGTTGGTAGTTTTCCAAAATCGCTGCCATTGTCCGTCCTACTGCCAATCCCGAACCATTGAGAGTGTGAACGAATTGAGTTCCTTTTTTCCCGCTTTCTTTAAAGCGAATATCACCTCGTCGTGCTTGGTAATCCAAGATATTTGAACAACTAGAAATTTCCCGGTACTTACCAGAAGAAGGAAGCCAAACCTCTAAGTCATAGGTTTTGGCAGAGTGAAATCCTAAATCTCCAGTACATAAGGATATAACTCGGTATGGCAACTGCAAAGCTTGTAAAATAGCTTCAGCATTCTCCACCATTTTTTCCAGTTCCTCACTAGAGGTACTGGGATGGACGAATTTAACCATTTCAACTTTATTAAATTGATGCAGTCGAATTAATCCTCGCATATCTCGCCCATAACTACCTGCTTCTCGACGAAAACAGGGAGTATAAGCACAGTGGTATATGGGGAGTTGTTCTCCATTAATAATTTCACCGCGATAGAGATTGGTGACCGGGACTTCTGCTGTGGGAACTAACCACAGATCGTCGGCTTCACACTTAAAGCTTTCTTCAGCAAACTTAGGTAATTGCCCGGTAGCTGTCATAGAATCGCTATTGACCAGAATAGGAGGCATGATTTCCACATACCCAGCTGCTATCTGGCGATCGAGCATAAATTGAATTAAGGCTCTTTCCAGTGCTGCACCAGCGCCGACTAAGGTAACAAAGCGGCTTTGTGCGACTTTTACAGCCCGTTCGGTGTTAAAAATCCCTAACTTTTCGCCAATTTCCCAATGAGGAAGAATATTTTGGTTTTTGGGAAGGTATTCATCGCCCCATCGCCGGACTTCAACGTTTTCTTCCTCATTCTTACCAACAGGTGTAGAATCGCTAGGTAAGTTGGGTATCGACAGTAAATATTCTTTAATTTTGACTGACAGTTCTTTTTCCTGGGGTTCTATTGTCCCAAGTTCTGCTTTGATTGAACTGCCTTCGTCTCTAAGACCTTTAATTTCCGCTCCTTTCGGGTCGCTACCTACTTTTATCTTTTCTGGAATCAGCTTAGCAATTTCATTACTTCGTGCTTGGAGTTGATTTCGCTTAGCTTCTAATGCGCGTTGCTGTGTATCTAACTCGATAAGCGGTTGAATATCGTAGTTTCCACCACGAGTTGCCAACTTTTCCTGCACTAATTGTGGATTTTCCCGTATTTGCCTAATGTCTAACACAGATTTTTCTCAATTTTGAATAGTCACTGGTCACTGGTCACTGGTCACTGGTGAGTCCAGTCCTGTAGGCGGGTCTCCCGCCGTAGGGAACTGGCGAACCCGGAGGGTCACTGGTCACTGTGGTTTAGAAAGACGGTGCAGTAGCCAAATGGAAGAAACAAGCCCTGCAAAATGTGCTGTTACCGTATTGGTATTTGCTTGTACGACAAAGATATCTATAGGTTGAATGATTCGGTTTGGGTCAATTTGAGTGTAGACTCCAACTCCAAATTGCGGCAATGTTAATGATTTAACAATCAATGTACCTGCGATCGCTTGCGCTCCTAAAAGAGTTAGCAGCATTCCTGCTAGATGCACCACGAGTGCAAACTGTAAGACTTTAACTGTTTCAATTTTTCGAGGACGGTTGTTAGCATTGGAAGAGTCCAATCCCCTACCAATCCTAGTGTAACGGAAGGCTAAATATATTCCCACACCTAGGGTAATGAGTCCAGCAACTGCAAAAAAAGCACCAAATCCTGTTCCTGGATTATTAGTATTGGTTCCTCCTCTGCTAAAAACAATTGCACTTAGCAAAATCCCGCTAGAGACAATGCCTAGTACTAACTGAGTCCAAAAGCTAATCCAACCTATCAGGCGAAACGCTTGAGCGATCGCCCGGATTGCAGAAACGTCTGACATACTTAACATCACCAATATCCTGGGCGCTTGTTCAATTTAGCATGAACTTCTCCCAGTATTTATACTTATTTTTTACATAACTTAATGTACGCGGGTTATTTTACAGGTCTTACTGCCTCCGATGCCATGCGATTACCTAAACACGTAGGAGAGCCACCCGAAGAGCGCGGGTTCCCCCGCGACTGCTAGGAGTGGCGTTAGGCAGTGCCACTGATAGCGAATGGTGGGCAGTGCTCACCCTACAAAGATCGGTAATTTTAGAGCAGAAAGGAAGTAATAGGTCGTTCCTCACCGTTCCCTTCTTGTTGAAACCATTATGAAGGAATGGGAAGGTATTTCCCTTACCTCTCACCTTTTTCTCAAAAGAAAAATGTTAATTATTTAATATCCTATGTTACAGTAAAAAATAATATTTCAAAAAACTTAGAGAACTGCTTGATTTTTTAGAACTTAAGCAGTTGCACTGTTGTTATTGAGCAAGAGTTCATTCATTTTCCAACAAATAAAGACATACAAAGACATACTTCGAGCCAAAACTTGCGAGGAAAGAGGAGTGCTTTCTTCAGAAAGCTACACGTTTTCAGCATCAAACTGATTAGTATTGGCTCGCTTGGTATCTCCATCATACTGACATTTTTGTAGAATAACTATATAGACAGAATGCGTATCCCAAACAAACTTAAGTGTATCTACTGTTTGTCAACCTTCTTTAATGAAAACTATATCTAATCTTTAGCATTACCCCCGGATAATTACTGTCCGACAAAGTTTTGATTAAGTTGTTCATCAAAAATGCAATTTCACTTTAAAATTGCTTAGGCGGTACTTTATGCTTAAGCAGTTTTTACGCCATCTGCATCAACCTAAATCGAGAATAGCTGCTGTGCTGTTTTCGAATAGCTCCTCAACAAAACGCCAAAAACTTGGGTAGGGGTATCAACTTGTATACCTCTATAAATGGCGCATCCATCTTACGACTTATTACTGTTTGTTCTTTGGTATTACAGCCTAAGTAACACAATATTCTTAAAATTTTCGGGGTAGCATCACAGACACCCATGTGGGATTAGAAGCTTGGCCCTTAGGCATTTATTAGCCATTTACTAACCATGAAACTTGAGGATATATATAAATTCTTTGAAAATCCTCCGCCAACGTATCTCTGTCAAGAATTAGCTATTTGCTACATCTTGTACGTTTTACTACAAGGAGAATCCTACGGAACAGAGTTGATCCAACGGCTAGAAACTGAATATCCGACTTACAGGCTTTCTGATACTGTACTTTACAGTGCAATTAAGTTTCTTGAAGACCAGAAGGCAATCACCGGATATTGGAAAAAACTTGAAGGACGCGGACGTCCAAGGAGAATGTACCAAGTTTCGCCAGAGTGGCATTCGCAAGCTGCAAGTTTAGCTCGTTTATGGCACAAATACATACATGAGAGAACAAATCAATTAGTTAATAGTTAGTAGTTAGTGGTTAGTAGGGGCGCGGCGGCCTTGCGCCCGTACCTAGTAGTTAGTAAGGGCGAGGCGACCTTGTGCCCGTACCTAGTCTAATGCTTTGCATTCACACGTATTTACTAGTATTACTAATCACGATCAACACTGATGTTATGTTACTTGCGCTTAGTTACTTGATAATGAATAAGTCCCCTCCAACTTAAAAGTAACAATTACCAATTTATGGATACTGCCATTCTGCCATCCACGTTACTGTTGACCTTACTACTATCTGTCGGGCTATTTTTCTTCATTCGCGCCTCGACCAAAGACCGTATGGAAACAGCACACCTGGTTTCAGAACAAGATGAAAATACTTTAATGCCTCTATTAAGGGATTATTTTCAATCGCGGTCTTACCGAGTGGCAGCGGTAGACTCAGAACAAAACCAAGTGACTTTTGAAGGTTACGTTAGACCTAGCTGGTTTTTAGCTATATTTTTAACGCTTTTAGCTGCTACAGGTATTCTTTGCCTATCGCTAGTCTTATCTTTTCTATTTCCTAACCTCAGTAGAGTTCTTCCAGGAATGGTACTGCTTTCACCTTTAAGCGGTACTTTTTACTGGAAAAAAGCTAAAAAACTTGAGAAGGTTTCGTTGAAATTGGACCAGACCAACAATAACGAACACTTCTCAAGTAAAATCACTGTGGTAGCTCATCGAGACGAACTCATTGAGCTTCAACGGGCATTGAGTTTAAAAAATTGCCATGTAACTAAGTAGCCAAAAATGAGGATTATTTTGAGTAATTTGGGGTGAATCGGACTTAACCGCACCCCAAATTTACATTGTTGCTCATTTGAGCGCTCCCGAGCGGGGTATTGTTTGCCTTGACACTGCTTAAGAGCTTGTGAATAGGTTTTGGTGTTGCACTGTGTGACGCAGCCATGTTCCTAACCCGACGCTTGAAGCTGGCTAACTTCATTAAGTCATGACTCTTAAGCGGACCCAAACCCGGAACGGTGAGACCAGCGTACATGAGGTGGGTTTCCCACGCCCAGGCGACTGGCTATCCCGTTGGGGTAACTTTGAAACTAGTTCAAGGTTGAGTCATGGTGGAGTCAGTAAGTCGAATTGCTCCGATTTACTCTGGATTACTCCAGTTCACTTACTCCTCAGCCGTAGCTATACATCTAAGAGCGATCCTTCAAGAACGAGAGATGGACTTATAACAACCTTATAAAAAAAGAACTTAAAAGAGGGTATAAACGTTTTCTGTGTCAAGCATTCTCCCTGCATACTGTTGGGAGAAATTACATAGCTCGTAAAGAGCACAATCTATGGTTTGCTGCAATCGATAAACGTTCATCTTCCTCTCTTAATCCGCTCTTGCACGCAGAATCAACTCTTTAGACAAACAGATAGTTTGATTGGAGTTGATTGTTCAAATTAGACTTGCTCCTCACTGGCAAATGAGCCATATCCTTAAAAAAACATGAAACTTTTGAATATACCCAGCATTTTTGCCAGTTAATGGTTGTCATGAGTCCAACACAAATTCTATGATAGCCATTGATGGTTCAGCGACTGGCAACAGCTACTGGTTCTTGTCCCTGAGAAGGTTCTAACGTTCTCAGGCTGGGAAATAAGAAATGGTTTTCTTCAACGTATTGAGCACCAAACAGACCTTTCTCAGCCCAGAAGTAACGGTCTGTAGTGTGTTCGTTTCGCTTCACGAGTAGCAACGCAGGTGGCAAGATCCCCTCAGCTTGAATAAACCTTCTTGCTGCTGTCACAGGTTTCTCTTCGCCGCTTTCGATGCTATATTGAGGCACGTGTTCCAGAATTCGTCGTCCTTCTTGACGACGACGGCTCTTCCTTTTTCTTCTCCTTGCCAACCTTCTTTCCTCCTCTTGAAAGCTATAGATTATTGTAGTGATAGCTACAAAATCCGTCGTAATTATAAAAGTTCTAGTTCAAAATTTCAAGAGTTGTTAACCTTTTGATACAAGAAAGATAATTTCGCTAGTAGCAGAAAATATACACTCAGTAAAAAGTGTACCTCTTTGGAACGAGCTAGGATAGATTGGATTGAGTTAAGCTTTGTTAATAAAGAGTTTTTTTCAGTACCGTTTGTTACCTTTGCCACTATCCACTGTACGGGCGCAAGGTCTTGCGCCCCTACCCCCGCACCCCTACCCCCCAACCAAAGTAATGTCAACGTCTACCAGTTCTGAGTTTGTTGCTCTATGTCGAGAGCAAATGGCACTGCTAGCCCAAGGGTTAGGAGCATCATTGAGTGTCGTTTATTTAACACAAGAATTGGTAGAGGCTTCAACGACACAAGAGGCAAAGCTAATTCCTGTAGTGTTTTATCCAGAGACAGCAGTGGAAAGACAACAAGATAATGCTTTCGTCTTACCTATGTCTATTTCCATCCCCGATAGGGTTTCTTATAATTCAGCTTTGACTGTTATAGAAAGAATTCCCAATTCTTCTAAAGGCAATGGCCGAAAATTGGGAGAAGCCCAAAAAAATCAGAAGTTATTGAAAGCGGCAGAAGAATTTCCAGCAACCACACGAGAAAATGCAACAACTGAGGCTACAGAGTCCCATTCCTCAGAAGAATATTTTGTAGGCGGCGATCGAATTGTCTTGCCACTGATTAATCAGGATATGATGTTAGGTCTACTAGTGACAGTTAGGGAAGATCGGGAATGGAATGAGCACGAAAGAAGAGAAATCGATCGCATCGCTCAAACACTATCGCTCGCTTGTGTTATAGATAGACAAAGAGCATGGTTGGAGGAGCAGTTACACCAACACCAAATTCTGCAAGAAAAGCAGCAAGATTTGCTAGATAATTTACTCCACCAACTACGCAATCCATTGACTGCATTGCGAACCTTTGGCAAACTGCTTCTCAAGCGATTGCGTCCGGGCGATGTCAACCAAGATGTGGCAAACAGTATAGTGCGAGAGAGCGATCGCCTTAAAGAATTGTTACAAAAATTTGACGAAGTTATAGATTTAACAGCAGAAGATTTAAGACCAGTGGCATTACCGGGAAAAGAAGTGTATGTCGAAGCCAACGTGCAAAAAGAGCCAAAAGCCCCACTGCTGCTTCCCGGTACGGGAGAGAAAGAAATCGACTGTTCGATAGAGAGTATTTTAGAACCATTATTAGTTTCTGCCAGTGCAATTGCTCAAGAAAGAAATTTACAATTGGTAGTAGAAATTCCTCCTCGGTTACCTTTTGTGCGTGTTAACCGCAAGTCACTCGAAGAAGTCTTAAGCAATATTATCGATAATGCCTTGAAGTACACTCCTTCAGGTGGCAAGATTTTAATCCAAGCAGGGCAAGAGAAACCATCATTCCAAGGAATTGCCGTTAGCGATACGGGACCTGGTATTCCCTCCCAAGATTTAGAACATTTAGGTGAAAGATATTATCGAGGAGTACAAGCCCAGACACAAATTCCTGGGACGGGATTGGGATTATCGATTGCCAAACAACTCATAGAACAAATGCAGGGCGAAATCCAAGTTTTCAGCCCTGCGTTAAACTCCGCTATTACATCCCTTGATACACGTGGAACTACTGTTATTGTTTGGTTACCAGTGACCAGTGACCAGTGACCAGTGACCAGTGACCAGTGACCAGTGACCAGTGATTATCTGAGAGAAATTTGTAAATTTCTTTCTACTGTCATTTGTAAGTCTGTATCTGGGTTAATAACAACCAAGTCAACACTCTTCTTACCAAAGAATAGACCGAGTAAGCCACCAATTGCTGCACCGCCTAAAACTTCTTCTGTAGCAATAGCGCGATCGCCTGTGACGGCTGATACTGCTGCGGCTGCACCCGCACCGAGTGCCGCATTTTTCACAACTGCTTTTGCGCTCGTTCCTTTCTTGATAGTTTCAGTCTTGCTAATCACTTCAGAAGTTGCACTCAATTGATATTCTTGACCATTAGTCAGAACAAGTTTTTCAGCTACGAATTGAGAACCGTTTTTCGCTGGTTTGAGTTTACCAATAACTTGACTACCTGCAGGAATCACTAAAGTTCCTCTATCGGTGACTACATTTTGCCCAACAGTTAAGGTTAAAGGTGCTGTTTCGTCCTTGGTAACAAGAATTTTTTCCGCCTTGTCGTATTTCACGGGAATAACGGTTCCTTCAGGAATGGTCACCGCTACGGGTGTGGGTGGAGTTGTATTGCCAACTGCTACGACATAGGGCGAATTAATGGCTGAAACTTTACCAGTGCTGACTAGCGCTTGATAGATAAAAGCTGCTACCTGTGCTCGTGTTGCTACTGCTTGTGGTTGCAACGATCTTACGTTGGGATAGTTAACAACCAAACGCTTTTCCGTTGCAGCCGCAACAGGAGTGCGAGCATAGCTAGAAATATTGTCGGCGTCATTGTAGTACTGCAAAGTGCTTTCAGTACTGTTGTTAGCAACATAGTCCAAACCGTTAGCCAAAGAAACTAGTACCTGCTGACGGGGAATATTTTGGTTAGGCTCAAAACGATTACCGGGGTAACCAGATAAGAAACCTGTTGTATAGGCTTCATTAATTGCCATGTATGCCCAGTAATTGCTTGGCACATCATAGAATCGAACTGCCTGCCGTTCTGCTGATTTTTGAAAAGCTTTACGGAGCATGGCTGCAAATTGAGCGCGTGTGACTGCCTGATCTGGACGGAAGGTACCATCAGGAAATCCAGCAATGACACCGCGCTGTGCTAGTTCTTGAATGAATGGAGATGCCCAATAGTTATGTGAAACGTCTGAAAAGTTTGTTTGCGCTAAAGAGGCTGTAGGTGTAATTAAAGGTGCGATTGTGCCTGCTGTAATACCTAATGTCATGAATGCAGCACATCCAGCCTGCCAACGAGTCTGACCAAACATTTTATTTCTGCTCCCCAACCTTTTTGGTTTTTCTGTTAGTTAATTAGACATTTTTCGATTTCACAAGTTCCAGTTTTGAGTTATCAGTTATAATTTAATAGTTGTTGAAACGGTAGAATCTATTAATAATTTTTCACCCATGAAAATTTGACAATTACTGATAACTTCTAACCAGATAATTATGTGTTTTTAATTCATAATTCATAGTCATTCATTTGATTACGAATTACGACTTACGAATTATTTAGACGCTATCCTGACAAAATAGTTGCACAAAAATTAAAAATACGTAGATGCACTAGTACAATCATTTTGGCTCTAGTAGGGTGGGAGCATCCCGTTTTGGCAAAAGCCTGCAAGAATAGAATTCTGGGGCTAGACAAACAAAGTCCCTTCGGGTATCTCAGAGCCGGAGACGCTTCGCGATGCCGAAGGCTATGTCCGCCAGGGCTATACGCCAGTCGCCAGGGCGCGGAAAACCCTCATAGGCGCACTGGTCTCACCGCCTCATGCACGCTGGACTCACCACCTACGTGGACTTTTATATTAAGTCCGCGTAGGCGGACTTTGTTTGTATAGATGCGATTACGAACATCGCCTTAGTATTTTTTCCAAATTGGGATGCTCCCAGTAGGGTGGGCACTGCCCACCATATAATACTTTTGTGCGGTATAGCCCTACCTACGGTTATTTCAAAAATCAAACAAGAGTCCTATATAAAAAAGTCAAGCGATCGCAAACCTGTAATTTAGGTGCGATCGCATTTCTCATGATGAAATTCACGGACTTAAATGGAGTTAAGTCTAGTAGTTGTTGTAGCGACCGTTGTTGTAACGGTCATCGTTGTAGCCATCGTTGTTGTAACGGTTATTACGAGATAATTGTAAATTAGAACGTAGGGTCAGATCTAAATCTCCTTCTTGGGGTTCAACAACAACAACTTCGACTTCCTTCTTCCGCAACAAAGCACTAGCTACAGCACCAGCACCAGCACCAATTATAGGTTCTAGGGCTTCAATTCTGTTGTTACCTGTTAGTAGTGAAATGACGCTAGCTGCACCCGCACCAATAGCAGCACCTTCAAGAATTTTTCCAGTACTAGCTCCTTTCTTGATTTTTTCCGTTCTCGTAATCACTTGAGAAGTTGCATTGATCGATTGGCGATCGCCATTAGGCAACACCAACTCTTGTGCTTCAAATCGGCTACCTTTTCGAGATCTTGTGCTAGCTGGTTGCATTTGTCCAACAATTTCAGTTCCTTCAGGAATTAAAGTATAACCAGAGCGATCGACAATATTTTTTGCTACCTTAAGAGTAATAGGTGCTTTCTCTTCAAGAGTGACCACAATTTTCTCTTTACCGTAGGTAGTAGGAATAACAACTCCTTCAGGAATAGAAACAGAGCGAGAATTATTGCGTATTATTTGTGCATTAGCAGGAGCCAAAGCAAACATAGGTGCAATAGCACCTGTTGTAATAGCCACTGCCATCATTGCGGCGGCTCCAGATTTCCAATTAATAAAACGAGTCATAAAGCAGAGTCCTGTCATGTCTTGTTAGTTTCTATGACGTGTTGCCACTGAGATTGTTTCTGAGCTTTTTCCAACCTATCTCTAGGCATATTCCGAGAATTTATTCACTATGACACGGGAAGAATATGCAATTGTTCCACGTTATTCTTTTTGTAACGTTAAATTGTACAAACGAACAGTAACGCAAGATGTAAATGACGTAATTTATATGAAACTGTTCCTAGCGATCGTTATTGATATTTCCGTTCGCAGACGTTCGTAAAAATTCACTTTCTTGTAAAATTGAGGCAGAAAACCACGTAATAACTATTTAACGGAACCAACATGAAGAACGATATAGCGATTCTCACTTGAATGAAGTATAGATTTATCTACTATGGGCTGCGTGCATCTGCGGTTCCATAACTTTTTTATGTATTGCACCAATTGAAAAGCACTATATCTTAATTGGAAAAACAATCCGGTAGTTCACCTTTAGTTAAAGAATAAGCGAAAGCTGAGTTTTGGTTACTTAGATCTTGCTCCACATCCTTTCTTAAGAATTTTCAAGAAACAAATTATCTATCTTGTGGGACGGGCGTCCCCGCCCGTCCTATATTTAGTGGCGGGCGGGGACGCCCGCACCACAAGAAATGTTGGGATATTTTTTATTTGAAAGTCCTTTAAACGACGCAAACGGGCAAGTCCTATACCCAAAATTCTATTAAGATGGCAAAAAGCTTTTGCCCGAACGAAAAAACTGACTCATATTATTGTTAACATTCGTAAATTTGCTTGGTTAGAGACTAGAAACATGATAATAACCTAGTTAAACTAACAAAGAGAGCATCTGTACTGCTTACTTCTTGAAAATAAGGTGTCGCGCTTAAGCCTCAATGATTCCAAGACAACTTACACTTAAAAACTTTCTCAGTTACCGCGATGCCATTCTAGATTTTCGCGGGTTACACACGGCGTGTATTTGTGGTTCTAATGGTGCGGGAAAATCTTCCCTCCTCGAAGCTATCACCTGGGCGATATGGGGTGAGAGCAGAGCGGTATCTGAAGATGATGTTATCCACACGGGGTCTAAAGACGTTAGGGTTGATTTTATCTTTGAAACCAACCAACAAAATTATCGGGTGATTCGTACCCGACAACGAGGTGGAAATAGTGGCTTGGAATTTCAAATAGAAACACCAAATGGCTTTCGTCCGTTGACTGGTAAAGGTTTAAGGGCAACACAGGACATTATTTTAGAACATATTAAGCTAGATTACGATACTTTCATCAACTCAGCTTATCTCCGGCAAGGTCGCGCCGATGAATTCATGCTCAAGCGACCCAACGAACGTAAAGAGATACTGGCAGAGTTGTTAAAACTCAATCAGTATGATGAATTAGAAGAACGGGCAAAAGATTTATCGCGTCAGTTTAAAGCACGGGCTGAGGAATTAGAACGTTGTTTGGAGTCACTAAGAAATCAACTGCTTTCTCGTGAAGCGACAATCCAAAAACAAGCAGAATTAGAAGCTGACATTAACCAGCTACAGCAAGTCCAAGCATTTGATACAATTCAATTGCAAAGTTTGCAGGTTGTTCAACACCAGAGGCAAAACAAAGAACAACAGCTGAACTTTGTCAGGCAACAATACCAAAATCTAACTCAGGATTGCGATCGCCTGCAACAAGACCGTGCTGCTATTAGCGGTCAGTTAGCTGTCTTAGAAAAGTTATTGACTCAAGAAGCTGAGATTAAAGCCGGGTATGGCGAGTATCAAAATTTACAATCTCAAGAAGAAGCGATGGGTACAAGATTTGAAGAATATACTCGCGCTCAACAAGCACGTCAAAAGAACCAACAGCAACTGACAAAACAAATTCACGAACTCGAACGTCAATTGCAACACAGCGAGGCGCAACTGACAGTGTTGCAGCAACAAGAGCAAGATTTGCAACAAATTCTTGGGAAATCAGAGGAAGTAGAAGCGGCTTTGGCACAACTGTCTGCTGCACGCAACCGTCTTGAGGAACTCAATCGACTGCAACTACAAGTATCTCCTCTGCTACAAAAGAGAACTTCCTTACAAACCCAAGTAGATCGAGCGCATGCTGGGTTAGTTGCTCGACTCGAACAAATAGGATCGACGGAAAACCAATTGCAACGAGCCTCTCGGCGACAGCCGCAACTGCAACAAGCAGTGATGGAAGTCGCAATTCAAATTGAGGAGTTAGAAAAAAAGCGGGTTTATTTGCAAAGAGTACAGGAGAAAGGACAGGAAAGACGCCACCTAATAGAACGCCTGCAAGCTCATCAACGAGATCGTGAAAGACTTTTGGGAGAATTACAGCAAAAACTGCAAATGCTCCAAACTCCCAATGCTTTGTGTCCTTTATGCGAGCGTCCTTTGGACGAACATCATTGGAATCGTGTCGTCGATAAAACCAAAGTTGAGTACAAAGATGCTGAGGATGAATTGTGGATAGTCCGAGAACGAATGGCTGTATCGGATAGAGAAATTCAGGTTCTCAGACAGGAATACCGGGATATATCGCAACAATTGTCTCCTTACGATACTTTACGCGAACAAAGAGGACAATTAGCAGCACAATTGCAGGCAACAAGTGACGTCGAAGAACAGCTACAACAAATAGTTGTGGAGAAGCAGCAACTCGAGCAAGCGTTAGAAATCGGTGATTACGCTCACGATTTACAAGCTGAATTGCAACAATTGGAGCAATATTTACAACAGCTCAACTACAGCGAACAAGATCATGCTCTTGCACGTAACGAGGTAGAACGATGGCGATGGGCAGAAATTAAGCTCAGTCAAATAAAAGATGCAGCCAAGCGCCAAGCTCAAATACAGTTACGAAAACCGGAAATTCACAGACAAATTCAAGAGTTGCAAGCTAGAGTTCAACAAGAAGCAACTCACTCTGAGTGTGCTAAACAAATCGCTGCTCTTGAAAAGTATATCGCTGAAATTGGCTATGATACAGATCGGCATAACCAAATTCGCTTGGCAGTACGTAAAACACAACCTTGGCAATTACAGTATCAACATCTCCAAGCCGCACAACAGCAGTACCCGCAACTTCGTGGGAGACTCCAAGAATTCGAGGTTGCTTTACAAGGGAGATTGGCTGAGCGACAAAAACTTTATTCTGAAATAGAAAGTCTCGTTCATCAATTACAAGAAACAGCAAACCCAACAGTTCAAATTCAAGAATTGGAGCAGCAATTGGCTTCTCGTCGGCGTCAACTTGACGAGCAACTCTCGCATTTGGGACGGTTGCAACAGCTAGCCCAGCAACTTGAAGCGCTACAACTTCAGTACGAGCAACAGCAGCAGCAATTGCAAGAAACAAGACAGCAATATCGTATTTATCAGGAATTGGCACAAGCTTTTGGAAAAAATGGTATTCAAGCCTTAATGATTGAGAATGTTTTGCCTCAATTAGAAGCTGAGACAAATCAATTGCTCTCGCGATTGAGTGCTAACCAGTTGCACGTTCAATTTGTGACGCAGAAAGCTGGGCGTAGTGGAAAATCTACAAAGAAAAATGTCAAGCTGATAGATACTTTGGATATTTTGATTGCAGATGCACAAGGAACGCGAGCTTATGAAACTTATTCGGGTGGAGAAGCTTTCAGAATTAATTTTGCTATCCGTTTAGCTTTAGCAAAATTACTGGCGCAACGGGCTGGGGCTTCATTGCAATTGCTGATTGTAGATGAAGGGTTCGGGACTCAGGATTCTGAAGGATGCGAGCGCTTGATTGCTGCGATTAATGCGATCGCTTCTGATTTTGCTTGTATTTTAACTGTCACTCATATGCCTCATCTTAAAGAAGCTTTCCAAGCTCGAATTGAGGTCAGTAAAACTCAACAAGGTTCTCAGTTACATTTGTTAATTTAATCAAGAACCGTAATTTCCGTTATTTCTCTGCCATGAAAAATTTATTATAAAAATACTGCTTATGATTTTGCTAAGGGACTTCCAAATAAAAAAATATTCAACTTTCTCTTGTGGTGCGGGCGTCCCGCCCGCCACCAGTATAAGACGGGCGAAGACGCTCCGCAGTCGCACGCCACTTGCTTCAACGGGGAGAACCCCCGCACGGCGCTGCTCTCCGTCCCACAAGATGGATAATTTATTTCTTGGAAATCCCTAACCTTCTAAAAAGAATTTTTAGAAACTTCTTTTTCTTCAAAATTTTAGAGCATTGGTACATTAATCAGAACAGGGAATAAACAATCTAGCTTTTTCGTTCAGACGCGCCATAGCGTGTCTGAACGTTAATGAAAAACTGGTCTTTGTAAAAAAATACTGGGTTTTGCAAATACTGTACCGCCGCTTCAGAGCTAAATATTAACTGGTTGAAAAAGTACAAACCTAAGCCTGATTCTACCAATTTAGAACAAGTTAAGGGCTTACTAGAAACTTTTTACCATCTTTGTGAAATAGAAGCTTGGGAAAAAGCTAGCAAAATACTTTTTACTGGTCTTAATACTCCTACCCGTCAACCATTACACAATCAATTAAATACTTGGGGTTACTATCAGGAACAAATTTCTATTTACACCCCACAAGGGATCTGTAGGTTGGAACCTACAGATCCCTTGTGGGGTGGGCGTCAAGGCCCGCCTTTCCCTATGAAGAAAAGTTGGGTTTCGTTCCTCAACCCAACCTACTTGATAAACATTTTGTAAGCTTCTATTTTACCAGCCAATCGAGAAGCTAAAAACGGACTTGCATCCTTTAAAGCTTCATAAATTTGAACACCTTCTTCTCGATATCGAATAATTTTGTCTGAAGTCCAATAATGTGGAGGTGCTTGTAAGTTGCTGATTCTATCTACCAACTTTACCATCCATATTTCTGGTGGCTCTTGTTTTATTCTTTTTAAACTATCTTCCATCTGAAGATATTTTGCGATAGTATTGTCTTTGGTTAAGGCAAGTACACCTCGAGCTACCGCTTCACCAAACTCAATGTTGATTTGCTCAAAAGTTGTATCAGTATCTTCAATTGTGTCATGCAAAAGCGCACATTGAATTGCAAGGTCTCCGTTATATTCTTTTTCTACATTTAAAGGTGCAATAACTTCCATGCTGACAAAACTCAAGTGCATGATGTAAGGTATTTTTGAACCGGGCATTTCTTGACCTTGATGTGCTTGTGCAGCAAATTTATAGGCTTTTATATAACTTTCTTGCGACCAGTTTTTGGGTTGGAGTTGATGGTTTTCCATATCTGCTTGCGATCGCCAATATCTTTTATCCTAACTTGATAACAACAGTAAGTAAGTTGTCGCAAATAATCATCACTCATTCGTAGTTGCGCTAAGCGCTAAAGGGCAACTACGAACGGAATTTAAAAATTACATTTCGTTACATAGTTGTATTTTTTTTGCCAACCTACTCTTAGTCCGCATAGGCGGACTTTGTTTGTATAGCCGCGATTTCTAATCGTTAGGGACAAAAGGGTGGTAAAAGCGGATTTAGTATAAATAATAAATCCTAGAGCAGAAAAAACGTTATGTCTACACTACAAGAAATCATAACTTGTCCTTTGTGCCGCAAAACTGCAACCGAAGTTCCACAGCAGTGTAACTTATGTCATAATTCTTTTCAACAAGAATTAGCAAAAATGCCCTCTGTTGTAGATTTGACTTGTAAAACCTTACAAAGACAGACTGAAAACTCCATAACAGAGACAAAACCTTTACGCACAGAATTGTTTCGCTTTCCAATTGTCTCTTTTTTATACGAGCGAATTTTACCCCCTCTTTGGGCAGTAGGATTGCGGAATAGTGGAGGTATAGATGCTGAGTTACGCCTGTGTACGGAATTTTTTGGTCAATCTCCAGGAATTGTAGCAGATGTTAGTTGTGGTACGGGCATCATGGCACGTCGCTTAGCAAAGTGGGGAAAGTGCGAACAAATCTTAGCTCTAGATTACTCAGAAACCATGCTGAGTGAATTGCAACAACAAATGCAATTGGAAGGCATATCACCATCAGAAATTATTATTATCCGCGCCGATGTAGAAGCACTACCGTTAGCACCAAATTCTATAGACGCCATCTATGCTGGGGCTGCAATACATTGTTGGGACGATCCGACGGAAGGGATTCGCAATATTTACCAAGCGTTACGCCCTGGTGGCAAACTCTTAGCAACGACTTTTCTCAAACCATACCCCAGTATCGTGTTTCAGTTCTTTTCTCCAGAAGAATTGCGACATATTGTATCAACAGCAGGTTTTCATTCAGACAGCATACAAGTACAAGCAAGTGGATTTTACGGAATTATTAAGTGTATTAAATAATAAGAACTAGTAGGGCTGACATTGTTAGCCCTGTCAAGGTAGGGAAAAACTTAGGGAAATCAATAGCTCCCTCACCTCTTACCTCTGTGTCCTCTGCGCTTGGTGCGGTTCAATAAATTACTTTTAAGCGTTGCAGATCCCCCCATCTCCCCCCAACCCCAGAGGGGACCCCTAGCCCCCCTTTTTAAGGGGGGCTTTGCGTAAGTCCTAAATTAATGTGGTAGACCACTAGTTATAACTACGATTTTTTTAACTCAAATTCATCAAACTTAATGACCTCTGAATCTGGCTTGGTTGTATCAAACAAGTAACTGCTAACCGTACCTATACCCGTATCAAAGATGCTGAAAACAGTAAAGTCATTGCTTGCAATGTATGGTATCGGATGACCATCTTCCCCTAAAAACGGATGAATTGTTGGGATCGCGGGTTCTAATCCATATGGATCTCCAAGTTCAACATAATCCTCTTGATAACCCACGGGAACTTCTCGCTTGTTATCACCCCAAGCCGCACCGTATGAATTACCAACGTTTGATGTTTCGATAAAATGCATTTTACTGGAACTGACAAAACGGTTCCACAAATGGGAATGCCCGTAAAATACTAACTGTACGTTGGCTGCTTCTAGTAAAGGCATGACATCGCGAATCAGGTAGTCAGCATCTTTGGGGTATTCGTAACGCACTGCTTTAATTTTGCCTTCTGGATCGCGTTCTACGATCTGTACTGGATTGGTGTATGCTGGAACTATATTGCCACCAAGCGTATGAGGCGGATGGTGCAGCATTACTACTTTGTACTTGGCTTGCTGAAATTCAGGGCTATTCAATTCTTGTACGAGCCAATTATACTGCGTGCTGCCTTTTGCGATCGCCTCATAAATATGCTGTCCGTAACCCCAATTCTCCGGGTTGTTTAAATCCTTTTCGCTTTCCTTGTATCTGCTTCTAGCATTTGCGTCTAAATGATAAGTTCGCCACATATTTGTAGCATATAACACCACCAAACGCACATCGCCAAAGCTGACGGCGTAGTAAGTTTTTCCTCCTTCTGAACTTTGCGGTAAGGTAAAAAGTTCTTCGTAAGTATCAGTATTAAAAGAATTGTTTTTTAATGAAAATCTTCCGTATAAACTTTGAGCAATTGAGCGAGGAATTGTCTTATCGAATTCCGTATTTAAACTGTCACGCCCAAAGCGTCCCATCACTTCATGATTTCCAATACAAGTAAACATGGGGGCGTGTTGAATAATTTCGCCTCCTGTATAAAATATTGTAGTCCCATTTTTGCTCATTTCAAACTTGGCACTACCTTGCAAGCAAGGGAAGAACGCACCACCACGATTATCATCAAACCATTCTGAAGCGCGATCTGGAATATTTACTAAATCGCCAGCAAACCAAACTGCATCCACTTGCCCAACAGTTTCTACAACTTTGTGTAAATTTGCTGCTACCATAGGCTTGATTTGATGATCGGAAGTCAGCAAAATTTTCAGAGGCGTTCCTGGCTTTGGGGTAGGTGCAAGGGTAAACACATTGCTACTAATGCTTTCGCCATCTTCCCTAACACTTGTTACCTTATAAGAAATACGTGTGTCAGAAGTTAAATCTGTTACCTCTGCCTCATGACGCCAGATATCCCGCGTAACTGGATACTGATAAATTTGTCCGTCCTGGAATTGGTGTCCGACATATGAATTTTGGTCTTCGCGTACCCGACTGAGTTTAGTAGTGTTAGCAACAGCAGTATGAGCTAGATTCTTACCATAGGCAACTCTATGTTCAGAACCAGCAAATTCAGTAAACCACACAACTCGTACTGAACTTTCGGTTGGGAGTTGCAAGAAAGGATCTGTAAGCAACTGTGGTGGTGACATGATTTTTTTTCCCTCAATAAACCCACGTTAATTAGGGTAATCTATATTGGAGATTGGGTACTGGTCACTGGTCACTGGTCACTGGTCACTGTTCACTGTTTTGTATGCCTTTTGGCATAAATACATTATCCAATATAAGTAGGGAGTAGTTATCGAATGGGTTAATTGTGTGATACATCTAAGCTTTCTCGTGAATGACTTTATCTGCATCAGGTGGACAAACTGTGGCTTTTAGAGACAGTGCCTTGGAGAGATAGACTGAAATAGTTTTAGCCTTTTAAAATACTTTCATAGTAATCCTATTTAATTTATAAACCACAAGCAGGTGGGCAATGCCTACTACTAAAGCTTTTGGTGGGCATGGCCCATTCTACAGTAATGGAGATTTTTATAAATGATTTAGGACTGCTACATTATCACTCGATAAATACAAAAGAGTTGATTTGTGCATCTCTTTATTAAAAGGAATTGAGGCTTTACCATGAATACAATTCGTGTTGTTTTAATTGAAGACCACGAGCTAACTCGGATCGGTATAATTGCTGCTTTGAAGCAACAAAATGGAATTGAAGTGATTGGTGAAGCCAAGGATGCTAGGTCAGGTTTAAAGCTTATGAAATCAACCAGACCAGATGTTGCTATTGTCGATGTGGATCTGCCTGATATGAGTGGTATCGAGTTAATCCAGCACTTCAAAAATTCTGAAGAAGCAGGTGAAATGCCTGAAACCAAGATTTTGATTATGACAATGCAGGATAATGAGGATACCGTACTAGCTGCTTTTGCAGCTGGGGCAGATTCTTACTATATGAAAGATGGCAGCATTGATAAATTGGCTGATGCATTACGGTTAACTTACGAAGGCAATTCTTGGATAGATCCGACTATCGCCCGTATTATCTTGCAACATAGTAATAAAACTTACGTAGAAGCTCACTCAAGTTCTGAAAGTACAACAGTTTCTATCAATGGTTTATCAGCTGAGGAAAGTCAGATTATTCCAAGCTATCCGCTAACGTCTCGCGAATTAGATGTCCTCAAGCTCATCGTAGATGGATGTAGTAATGCAGATATTGCTGAAAAACTTTACATTACGGTAGGTACTGTTAAAACTCACGTCCGCAATCTTCTTAACAAGCTCTGTGTGAGCGATCGCACTCAAGTTGCCGTTCTTGCTTTACGAGCAGGATTGGTTAGATAAAACCCTAAAATCTATGCAGAAAATACTCGGAAAACCTATCTCTTATTGGATAGATTCAACACCTGAAAATTACTTTTCACCACTCGTTAATACTGTAACAGTAGATGTTGCGATCGTTGGAGCAGGTATTGCTGGAATCACTACTGCTACATTATTAAAACGAGCTGGAAAAACAGTTGCTGTAATTGACTCGGCTCGGATTGCAGCAGGTGTAAGCGGTCATACAACGGCTAAAGTTACCTCACTTCATCAATTAATTTATGCAGAATTAATCGAGAAATTTGGTGAGGAAAAAGCAAGAATTTACGCACAGTCGAATCAAGCAGCATTAGAACGTGTTGCTGCTTTTGTTGAAGAAGAACAAATAGATTGTGACTTTAGCCGTCAAAGTGCTTATTCTTTTACAGAATCCCAAGACCAACTCAACAAAATTGAGAAAGAGGTAGAAGCAGCACTCAAATTAGGGCTTCCTGCTTCTTTTGTACGGCAAACTTCCTTACCTTTTCCGATAGCTGGTGCAATTAAATTTGATAACCAAGCACAGTTTCACTCGCGTAAATATTTACTGCACCTTGCTAAGGGTATTACAGGCAATGGGAGCTATGTGTTTGAGAATACGCGAGTGCAAAAGGTGGAAGAAGATAGTCCCTGTCAAGTCATTACCGATAAAGGAACTGTTCGAGCGCAGGATGTTATCATCACCACAAATCTGCCAATCTTAGACCAGGGGTTATTTTTCGCTAAAACTTATCCCAAGCGTTCTTACATTATTGGTGCGCGTATTGAGGCATCCAAAGCACCACAAGGAATGTATATTGGTATTGGTGAATCATATTACTCGATTCGTACTACTCCCGATAGAGATGGTTTACTCCTTCTGATTGGCGGTGGAGGTCATAAAGTCGGTACTGTGACTAACACGGAAGAAAAATACCTGGATTTGGAAGCGTTTGCACGTTCTCGCTTTGGGATTGATTCTTTTGACTACCGTTGGTCAACCCAAGATGCTGTTTCTTTCGATCGCTTGCCTTATATTGGTAAACTGACTCCATTAAATAACCACATTTACGTAGCTACTGGTTTTAGCCTTTGGGGGATGACAAAGGGAACATTATCTGGAATTCTACTTGCAGATAGGATATTGGGTATAGATAATCCTTGGGCTGAACTTTACGATGCAACCCGTGCGACTCCCTTTGTGAGCGTGGAAGGGATTAAGCAGAATCTTGATGTGGGCGTTCATTGGGTCGGCGATCGTATTAAAGGAATTAGCAATTCTTTCGTTGATGTTACCAGTGGTGAAGGAAAAATAGTCACTGTTGATGGTAAGAAGGTAGCAGCTTATAGAGATGAAGCAGGAGAAATTCATGCTGTCTCTGCTGTATGTCCTCATTTAGGTTGTGTTGTTGCTTGGAACAGTGCTGAGAAAAGTTGGGACTGTCCCTGTCATGGTTCCCGTTTCGACTACAACGGAAAAGTATTACATGGACCAACAGTAAAAGATTTACAGTGACCAGTAATCAGTGACCAGTGACCAGTGACCAGTGACCAGTAATCAGTGATCAGTTAATGGTTACTGATTTGTTAAGAAGCTATAAATCGATTGATGGAAAATTTTAAGTAGGGTGGCATTGCCTACCAAAAGCTTTTTATAGGCAATGCTCTACCCTATGTAGAATTAAAAACTTAAATAGGATTCTTATATTTCGATCGGATTTTCATTAAAAAACATATTTATGATAGAAAAATTAATAAAATGTAATAAACGATAATAAAAAATACATCACAGGATAGAAAACAATTAACTTGCTTTAATGGTTCGCACTTCTCAAGATTTTAAGTCTCATGTCTTTAGATACTAGATTTAAATTTATGGAAGATTTAGTTTATTTAGTATAAATGTTGAATCAAAAAGTTTGTGAGGACATAATATATGGCTAATGAAAAGAATAATAAAGCGGTAGATAGCTCTCAGAGAGCTGAAGTGGATACATACGATCGAGGTATTGTACCTGCTGAGACTGCAGCTCGCAAAGAAAGAGAGGGAGAACTATACAAAACAACTCCTAACGAACAGAGAGAAGCAAGCGCACCTACTGACGACCAAACACAATCTTCTAGCGTACACACTACAGATGGTTACACAGTAGACAAAGAAGGTTTGCTAAATAATTACGCTGTAGAACCAGAAATGTACTATGAAGTTCCTGGTGATGCGAAACAAGAAGCAGCAGAAGATACCGCTCATCGTGCAGAAGAACTACAAGAAGTGAATGAAGATAAAGAAGGTCAGTTAACAATGGATGATGACAAACGTGGCAGAGGACCAGGAGCTGTTTAATCTTATTATTTAAGTTTTTGGTTACATAGGTACTGTAAGATGATTGGGATAACAACCCAATCATCATTTTTTTTACTCTCTTTCCGTCAGAAGATTACCTAAACACGTAGGGGAGCCACCCGAAGAGCGCGTCTTTCTATCTACCTTTAGGTAGAAACACACTTATCTTAGGAAGTAAAAAATCTGAGAGTTAGTGTCTATCTGATAGCTAAAATATAAAATCTTGTAGACGACCTAAATAACATAAATAATCAGTAGAGTGGACAAAATATTAGCGCTCAAAAATGAACTTAGGATAGACTCAAACAACAATCTTTGTCGCATAAGATAAATATAGATAAAGAATAATCAACTAACAAATTCGAGCAATAAATCGAAAATAAGGAGTCAATATGAGTATCGAGAATAGAGTAGAAGCAACTGCTAAAAATATAGAAGGTAAGATTCAAGAGGTTGTGGGTGAAATTACTGGAAACCCCAACGACAAAGCTGAAGGCAAAGCAAAGCAAGCTGAAGCTCAAGTTCGTCATAGCGTAGAAAACTTGAAAGATGACGTCAAAAGAGCGATCGACTAACTAAAATAGCATAGGCTTACACTAATATCCCCGACTTCTTTAAGAAGTCGGGGATATTTTAGTAAAAAGCTTGAGCATTTATCAGTAAATATTTAGATATTATTTAAATCGCTCTATAGGAATCCTATTTTAGTTTTGAAATATAGCAATTTTCACTTGAATAAAGTACAGATTTATCTGCTACGAGCTGCGTTCATCAGCGGTTCCATAACTTTTTTATGTACTGCACCCAATTGAAAAGCGCTATATAAGTAGTAGGGTGAGCATTGCCCACCAAATGTATTGTTGATGGGCAATGCTCACCCTACAGTACTTAAATTTTTGCACAAATCATTTATGAGTCTATATCCGTTGCTCCGTTGTGCGGGATATATTCAAAAATCAGTGAGTTGTCAAAAATGCCATTAAGAACTATAATCGATTTTTTTAAAGAGATTGCGATCGCAGGACTGAAACTCTCCCTGCTTCAAAACGAATACTTGGTTAGTAACGAGCGATCGCTTTGTCAAAAACAGGGTATGTTGTATGGTCAGAAATAATTTATCATCCCACATTCCATGCCATATCCCTATTTGTAGTAATTTTTCAGGCTTTAGGGGGATGAAGTTTGGTGACATCTTTCTTTTTGTAGAAAATCTTTATTAGAATATCCATGTATAATGGGTAGAGGTCATTGGCTATGAGTGAAATTAAGGTCGTCGTCATTGAAGACCACAACCTTACCCGGATAGGTTTACGGGCTGCTTTACAAACTCAAGCAGAAATAAAGATTGTTGGCGAGGCTTCTAATGCAAGGGAAGGGCTGCACCTTTTGAAAACCTTGCACCCGGATGTTGCCACCATTGACATCGGGTTGCCTGATATGGATGGAATAGAACTAACACGTCAGTTTAGGCAATATCAAGCTCAGACACAAGACTACACAACAAAACTGCTGATTCTTACAATGCAAAACAGTGACGAAGCTGTTTTAGCAGCTTTTGCAGCAGGAGCAGATTCTTATTGTATGAAGGATATTGCTACAGAGAAACTGGTAGAAGCAGTAAAAACAATTCATACAGGTAGTTCTTGGATTGACCCAACAATTGCAGATATTGTCTTGCAACAAATAAGACATGATTTTCCCGATGGCAATGGAGGAACGACAGGCAAACGAGTCATGATTAATGCTGTAGATCCAGAAGTTGAGAAAACGTTGGAAACTTATCCACTCACCGAGCGGGAAATGGATGTTTTAGAATTGATCGTTTCTGGATGCGACAATGCAGAAATTGCCCAAAAGCTTCACCTAACAATTGGGACTGTAAAAACCCATGTTAGAAGTATTTTGAGCAAACTTTGTGTAGCCGATCGCACTCAAGCTGCTGTCCGTGCTTTACGTGCGGGTTTAGTACAATGAAATCTTGCTAAAATTGGTGAGGTTAATCATTTGCGATCGCAAATTGAGAAAAATGCCTCCGCCAACGCTTAAGGCTGTCGTTATCAACTTGGGAGATGGAGATCTAAACAGTGGCTTTCCTAGAGTAACCGTTCAATTGTGGGTATCGGGCTATTCTCGACCCCAGCAATTTATTGGTAGCTTACCCGCAGCGCCAATTTTGGCAGAACTCTACAGCAACTGGCAATTAATTTACAAACACCTTTGCAATCGGATGGCGAGTATGAAGGACATCCGCAGACAGTCCGTCGCCCAATTAGTAGAGGTGGATGTGGATGATGAGCTAGAAATTGAACTAGAAGGCATTACCAATATTTCGCAGGATAGCTTTAATCAAGTTTGTTATCAACTAGAACAGAACATAAATGCGTGGCTTCACTCACCAGGGTTTCTGAATGTCGATCGCCAAGTGCGAGCGCGACTGGACTCCTCGTCAGAAATCCATGTCATGATTGAAACCAACAATGACTTATTGCGTCACTTACCCTGGCATTGTTGGCAGTTTTTTGGCGACTATCCCCAAGCAGAACCAGCACTGAGTCAACCTGAGTACCAGCGTGAAGGACAGGCTAAGCGAGAGACAACAAAAGTTAGACTCTTGGCGATTTTAGGTAGTAGCAAAGGAATAGATTTAAAGGCGGAACAAAGATTTCTTCAAGATTTACAAGAGGCAAAAACCGAGTTTCTTGTAAACCCTTCCTACGAACAATTAAACCAGCAACTTCGCAATACTCAAGGCTGGGATATTCTCTTTTTTGCAGGTCACAGTCAAACAGAAGGCGAAACAGGTAGAATTTATCTCAACGAAAATCCCACCAATAACAGTTTGACAATTGAACAGTTGCAAGAAGCTCTTAAGGTAGCCATTGCCAATGGGTTGAAACTGGCAATTTTCAATTCCTGTGATGGCTTAGGCTTAGCAAATTCTTTAGAAAAACTACATATTCCTACCGTTATTGTCATGCGAGAACCCGTACCCAACCGGGTAGCACAAGAATTTTTTAGACACTTTCTCTCTGCTTTTGCATTCGAGCGTTTGTCTTTATATAGAGCCGTGAGGTACGCCCGTCAGGAATTAAAAAGGTTGGAAGCAGATTTTCCTGGCGCTTCTTGGTTACCTACCATCTGTCAAAATCCTGCTGTCGAACCTCCTATTTGGCTTAATATAGCCGAACCTTTGCATTTTGTATTGACTTCATCCCAAATCTATGAATTGGAAAAGGTTTTACTCGATCTTATTGGACCGATTGCTCCAATTCTGCTACAAAATGTGTTGGCACAGGTGGGGAATCGAAGGGAATTAATCGAGCAATTGAAGCGTCATCTGTCTCCATCTCAACAAGAGAAATTTCAGCAACAAGTCAATTTGGAGTTAACACAGCCGCTTTTGAAACTGGAAGATAGGGTAGAAATGTTAATAGACCAATATCAGGTATTGGATGAAAATTTTATTCGTCAGTGCGAGCAAGCGTTAACCCAAGCGATCGGACCAATTGCTCATATTCTCATTCAACAAACTCTTAGCTCTGGAGAGCACTCTCGCGTAACTTTTGTTGAAAGCCTAGCTGCTAAACTTCCAAATCCTCAACTAGCATTGGCTTTCAAACAGCAGGTACTGGGGTAATTAACGGATTAAGTTTTCTGTTGCTTTAGCAAATCCATAGCAATCAACAGACTGGATCTCATGCGTTCAAAAGCGATCGCTAGTAAGCCAATTTCATCTTTTGATTTTTCTTCAAAGTTAGCATTTATCTCACCTGTACTGACAGCATTAGCCGTTTTTGCAATGTTTTTAATTCGTTGGATAACGACTTTCTTTAATAAAAAATTTATCAACAATATGACAGCAAAAAAGATAGTTATGATAACGAGCATAATTGAGAAGAAAGCCCGCCGAGTTTCATCAAAGACCTTTTCTGAAGGTACATAGACCATTTGAGCCGCAATCACCTCATTAAGCTGCCAACCAAACCCGTGTTCTCCATAGGTGGCTAATAAACTTTTTGGTGCAATGTCTGGACGAGAATGGCACTCAAGACAGCGCTTTTCTTCTATTTTAAATGGATGAGCTGTATAAAACTTTTTCCCCTCTGGTGTAGAGCGAAAACCGGAAAGTTTCTTAATTTCTGGTTGTTGGCGAAAACGTTCTACCAATGCAGTTTCAAAACTATCGGCTTGGTCTCTGGGATTAGTAGGATTGAGAGCTGCGTCTTTATAGAAGAAGTCTTGATATTTGGAATTTTTGCGTAAGTATTCCGAAACCTCTCGTACTGAAAAGGTTGGAATTGCTTCGGGAATGAAGGTTGAAGCAGTTTCTATTTGAGGTTTGAGCAGTGGATTGACACGATCTTGGGTATAATGCCGCAATGAGTTCATCGTCTGCATGAGCAAATCTGCCTGAATGCTAATCTCATACTCTGCTCTCTGTTGCAGAACAGTGGATAGCATCAAGCTGCTAAGAAGAATACCGACGAAGAAAGCAAGGATTAATAAAGAGTTAAATTTAGCCCCAATCTTGGCATTTAGCACGTGAGCGTTGAATTTAGCCATGCCTATGTATAATATCTTTTCAGCGATAAATTTTTTCCCTACTATAGCTAATCCTATCTCACTCCACTGCCCCTAAAGCTTTGAGTGTAGCTTTCTGCGCTCCAGTTAATCCTGTAACGCCCGTAATGTTCATACCGTCGTATAGCCGAGCGGCTATCAATGTTTGTTTACACCCACCAGTTTTGACATCCCAAAGCTTAATCGTCTCATCTTGGCTACCACTAGCTATGGCGTGTTTTCAAACTCGTTGTATCCTGAAAAAGGAGGCGATCGCAGCTTCACAGGTAGGAAGACTAGCAAAAAGATTTTCAGAAACAACTTTAATTAGAGCATCTTTTGTCTTCTATGCTATAGCTTTATTCAGCATAAACTTTGTATCTCATCTCTGGTTACTCTTAATCCAAACCGCGATCTTTGGAATTGGCTTTGGTATTTGTTCGCCAATTATCTTATCACTTGTAACAGCACGAGCAGCCACAGAATACCGAACTACCGTCATTTCCGTCAATGGGGCGTTCTGCAATCTAGGACGAATCGTAGAACCGTTGTTGATGGGAGTTGCCTTTAGCTTTAGCGGAACTCATGGTGTCTTTTATACTGGTGTGGGAATTGCGATCGCCCTTGGCGCAAGCTGTACCCTGCTTATCGCAACTCTTGTGATTTTTCCGTCTTGCATCCGCACGCAATAAGACTATCAAGTATAATTTTTTTAGGGTTATTAGGTCTAATGAGAATTTAAATGCAAAATGCATCGAAGAAACCTCCAGCGTAATGTACTGGAGGTTTTTGGTTTTTGTCGCACTTGTCTCTATTTATATAAAACCAATTGGTAGAAGTGCGACATCTTGGATCTATTTGGATAACTCTGGAGGCAAACCCAATTGTTTACGAAATTCCTCATTGTATTTTGCTTTCTCCCAATTTTTGGCTTGTTTAACTTGTTCAGGAGTTAAGTTTTCGACAAAACGGAGGTCGGCACCACTGAGGTTGGCTTGCCAGAGGTAGGCATCACTAAGGTTGGCACCCTCGAAGTAGGCATCACTGAGGTTGGTATCAATGAGGAAGGTATCACTGAGGTTAGCATTACCGAGGTTGGCATTACTGAGGTTGGCACCGTTAAGGTGGGCTTCTGTGAGGTTGGCATCATTGAAGTTGGCACCACTGAGGTTGGCATTGTTAAGGACGGCACCACTGAGATTGGCACGCCAGAGGTTGACACCACTGAGGTTGGCACCATAGAGGTTAGTGCAGATGCTTTCTACACTAAAGTTTTTTATGGTATGGTTGCAGCCAAGTTCGATCCGATTAAGGTTACTACCTTTAACATTTATTTCAGAAAGACTAAATTCCTCTTTTCTTAATCTTTCTAACGCTAATCTGACCACACCTGATTGTTGGTCTTTTCCATCTTTAACTACGTTCCACGCCTCATAGATTGATTTTTCTCTACGCTCGCCAAATTCAATCAAAAAGACTAACATTACAATCAAAAAGCCAACTTTTTCAAGGATGCGGAATAAGTCAGCCTTGTCAACTAAGCTAGCCAATGGTTCTATCAGCCGTTTTTCTACCATTTTTAATGGGGCTAAGGTAGCAGCGACAAGTTTTTGCTTCAATGTTGGACGATCTGGTGGTACGTAACGCCCGGATCTTCTAAGGTGAAGAAGATCTTCTTCTGAGTAAGGGCGGCGTTTCTTCCGTTGCGGTTTCTCTGGCATCTATCCACCTTCAGAAATTTAAGGACGCCATCGCATTCCGTTTCTGTTCGTCACTCACATCCTTGAAAATTCTCGACAGAAACACTTCCGTAGTGTTTTCTTTGCCTTGTACCTTCTTGAAATTCCATACGGAATCCATACACGATTAAAACCAAAAAACGGTGTTATCAGTACTGATTTAGCCTTAAATCAATCGGAGCGGCGGGATTCGAACCCACGACCTCCACTACCCCAAAGTGGCGCGCTACCAAGCTGCGCTACGCCCCGTAGTCAACCTCTCAATATTAGCAATTAAAATTGAAATAATCAAGAGGTCAGTTTAAAAAACCTCAAGCATTCGAGTTGCTTGCAATAAACCCGGAACGGAGGAAGCTTCCCATTTGCCTTCCACCCCACGTCCCGTGTTGAGAATCAAGCGCAGACTGTAGGCATAAGGATAGCCTTCCACTTCCATCCATATGCGATCGCTTTCAGCTTCACAAGCAATTTTTTCCTCATCCATTAATTCATTTGCAATTTGTTGCATACTATCCGCTAGCTGAGTGAGTAACCGACAAAAATCATTCAACTCAGCTTCTGTTAATTCAATCGCCCAGTCATCTGTACCGACTAAGCCTTTAAATTCTGGTGCAGTTGGATTCCACCCAATACGCCAACCCAATCCGCTTTTTAGAACTCGTTGCATTTTTGCTAATGGCTAATGGTATTTGAACAATGAACCACGAGCAATTACTCCGCTTCGTGCTAGAAGCTTATCTATCAGCCTAGATCGAGCAATGCTCACCATTTAATTTTGGTGGGCAATGCCCACCCTACTAATTGCTTGAGGTATTTTAACAACTGGCTATTAGCAAATTACTTGAGTAGTTGAGCATCACCTGGTTGAGGAGGTCGCGAACGGGTTGGTGCTGATTCTCTTGGCTGCGATGGATTATCTGGGGGAGCAGGTGTACTTTCGGTCTTTGGACTGAAAACATTAACCAAAGCTTGTACCAATGCATCTCGTTGACGGCGGTTCAGACGTGCGATCGCTGCTCGATCTCCATCCAGAGGATTTTGCCGCAAAGTATCATTCCCTGGATACACCCCTTCATACATCACCTCATTTGCACCCAAGTAGTCAGCTAAAGTTAGCTTCCAATCCAAGCGAAAATTCGCAGGACGTGATTTCACGTAAACGTGATACGCTATGAGGCGGCTAACCAGGGTATTATTTTCTGCTTTTTTTCCACTTTCTTTGCTGATGTACTGATTTTCCCGTGGAAAGTTAGGCAATTGTTCGTAAACTAACCGCCAAGCATCACCAGTGCTGATTCTTTGAGCAGACACTGGTTGCAAACCCAAGCTTAAACTCAGAAGAATAACACTCACCAGTGCAGCGAACCCTAACCCTCGACTTCTCCCAACAGACATCATACTTCGCCGATAATTTCTGGTTGAGTCAGTTCATCAGACATCTCAATAATTGCCCGAAGTACTGGTTTCATCATGGCATCATCCGCACTGTCAAAGTCCTCATACCGCCGACGCTTAGCGCGATTTGCCACTTGAACTGTAATGCGGTAGCGATTTGAAGCTGCACTGATGAGTTCTTCAGCACGGTACATAATCTGAGATTGAGTTGTCTCAAATTTGGAACGCTTTAACATAATTACTGTTTTTTTGGAAGTCATGTATCTAAGTCTAGCAGTCGCAATTGAAGTTATTAGCGAAATAATGATAGCTGATTTTTCCGCAATCTCCCCCCTTGATAGAGGCTGAGACATTTTTACCGCTATATAAATAATTTGTAACATTACGCTAACAAATTTAAGTTAAAGCGTCTTATGGCTAACCTTGTTGAAACTGCTATCCAAGCCGGAAATTTCAGTACATTGGTAAAAGCTGTTGAAGCAGCTGGACTCGTTGAAACTCTTTCTAGTCCCGGACCCTTCACAGTATTTGCGCCCACGGATGAAGCATTTGCCAAGTTACCACAAGGAACTTTAGATTCACTGCTTCAAGATACCCACAAACTTAAGAGAATTTTAGCTTATCATGTCGCCAATGGCGATGTCAGGTCTGATGACTTGATTCAAATTGACCATGCAGAAACATTGGAAGGGTCAATTGTAGGAATCCAGTCAGCTGGTGGTAAAGTTACAGTGAATGACGCCAATGTTGTTAAAACTGACATTCTTACTGATAATGGAGTCATTCACATTATTGATGCAGTGTTGATTCCTGCATTGGTTGCAAGCGAATCATAAGCGATTTCCAAGAAATAAATTATGCATCTTCTGTGATGCTTATTGGATGCTTGTGGGATGGGCTTCTAGCCCGTCCTATATTAATGGCGGGCTAGAAGCCCGCACCACAAGACATTTTGATGATTTTATGTAAAAACTTCTAAGCAATTCATTAATGACTAACTACCGAGAATGCAACCGGAACGTGCTGGAAGATTTAAGATAAGCTGCTTAGTTTCGCCTTCTACATTCCATTCAAACTCAGCACTGCCATAAAGAAGCTTATTCGGTTGACTGCTCAAACTGCTAGTATCTACATTACCTTTTGTTGGTGCAGTCCCCGCATTAACCGCAACAATCAATTCTTCAGTTCCTAGAATCCGTGCAAAAATGTAAAGTTCTCCTTGTGCATAAAGAACTCTGTATTCACCAGTACGCAAGCTGGGATAAGAGTGACGCAATGCTATCAGTTCCCGATGCGTTTGGAGAATTTCTCTGTCCCAACTTGCTTCTAAAGGAAAACCTCGGCGAGAGTCTGGATCTATAGCCCCAGGTAAACCAACTTCGTCACCGTAGTAAATACTGGGCGCACCAGGAAAGGTGAGTAAGAGTAAAGTTGCTAATTCAACGCTTGGTTTATCTCCTCCCGCAATCGTTAGCAATCGTGCTGTGTCGTGACTGGCTAACAAATTCAATTGAGTAAGTGCAATTTCCCAAGGATAAAGCTGTAGGAGGTGTTCCATTTTTTCACCATACTCTTTCGCAAACAAGGGTGGATGGGGTTCGTAAGAACGCCCTTGCACTTGTTCTAAGACTACGCGATCGCCTGCCGTAAACGCAATGGTTGGTCCTGCAAACAAATAATTCATCACCCCATCAAATTGGGTTCCATCCAACCATTCACGAGCATCATACCAGACTTCACCAACAATATAGGCATCGGGATTGATTGCTTTGACGCGATCGCGGAATTCTTGCCAAAAGCCAGGAGTTTTTACCTCAAATGGTACATCCAACCGCCAACCGTCCATACCAAATTTTAGCCAATATTCAGCAATTTCCATAATATATTCCCGCACTTCCGGGTTATCATGGTTGAATACTGGCAAAGCACGATTATCCGCCCAACCTTCATAGTTAGCAGGATATTCGCCATTGTAGGGAGAAACAGGCCAATTATGGATTTTGAACCAATCCACCCAAGGGGAATGAGGACCATTTTCCAAAACATCGTGGAAAAAGAAAAAGCCACGGCTAGAGTGATTGAACACCCCATCCAACACGACTTTAATGTTACGCTGATGGGCGGCGTCTAACAATTCCTTGAAAGCAGGGTTACCCCCCAACATGGGGTCTACCTGATAATAATCGTGAGTATGGTAGCGGTGATTGCTTGCAGATTGAAAGATAGGAGTGAAGTAAATGGCATTAATTCCCAGATTCTGTAGATAGTCTAACTGTTCCATCACGCCCCATAGATCTCCTCCCTTGTAACCTTGGAGTGTTGGCATAGCTTCCCAATCTTCCCAACTAGCACTCCGTAACAGTCGTTTGCGGAGTTGTTTGCTTTTTGCAAAACGATCTGGAAAGATTTGATAGAAAACAGCGTGTTTAACCCAATCTGGTGTTTGAATCTGCATAGTTACTCTGTATCCCTTCAACGCAATCGTTACAGATCCCCGGTACTTGTGACTCACACTTTTGGTAGAAAGTGTTCGGAGTTAGTGGTTAGTTGTTAGTTGTTAGTAACCCAAGTTGCTAGTTATTGATTCAGAGATGATTTATAAAGTAAACATTAAGACCTTGTAGGTTGGGTTTCGTTCCTCAAACGCCACGTCACTCAACTCTGGGAACCCCCGCACGTGAGTTCACACCTTCGTTAATACTTTTAACAACCTTTGCAATCGTTACTTTTTCTTTGCTCCTGTTTTAATCGACTCCATCTTTGATAAAGATGGTATTGCTTAGGAGCAGACTTAAGTAAGTCAGCACAATTAAAGTTCACTAGTGAGGAGCGTCATTAGTCATTGGTAAGGATTTCAGGTGTGTTTACCTGCTTGTAATGTAGTTCTGTTTATTTCCGCCTAGCTACTTAAACCTATAGGAATGCAGCATAAGTAGATCGTCACAAAGGGCGCTAACTAATCAGTCCTCGTCATTTGTCATTTATCATTTGTCAAAAGTAAGGGTTTTAGCGTGTTTACATATTTTTACATAGTTCGGTTTTTTCTCACCTACCTACTTACCTCACGAGCGTCTAAAATCTATTCTAAGTCACACTCTACAAAACTTTATAATCGATTATGCGATTGGCATGAGAAGTGCTTGCTGATGGAGCGATTGCTCAGGCTATGTAAAAGTTTTAGCATCTTCTATTGAATTTACTCTTTCCAAGGTGACTTAAGAGGGTTATCAACTACTTTAAAGTTTTTGTGAAGCCAGTAAAGAAGACAACAAAAAGTTTAGTGAATCTACTATGATACGGGTGATTTATAAGGATGCTGTGGTGAGAGGAAATTAGTAGGGAAACCATGCATATCCAGCTATCTCCACAAAATCAACCTAGTTTTATTAAACGAGCGCTCAGTTTTCTTGCTGCCTGAGCGGGGGAAATTTTGTGCTGACGATCGCCAATTAAATCCCTTGCTTCCATCCCGTGCATCTTCAAGTTCAATCGGCTTGCTTTGATGATAGTAGTTCTAATCAGGAGTCCATTCTATCATGAAAACCAAAAAGTTCGCACTCTCGACTATTGTGGCACTAGCTACCTTGGCTGGTACTGGAACGGCTGCACAAGCAGTCTCGCTCGTCAATCAAGCCTTAGACGTTCTCGAATCGCCTCCTTTAGGTGAACCAGTCTTCACTTTCACCGAGCTAGGAGATACGTCCCTGCCATATGTTAGTCCTATTCTCACGACGGGATCTGGACCAGCACTTAGCATTAACAATAACCTGAACAACTTGGATGTCTCTGTCGGTGATATTGTGTATCGTCTGTTAAGCCCTGATGCTCAGTTTAGCACTGTTACTTCAAACCTTTACAAGGTGACGCTATCTGAAAACAACTCCGTTGCAACATTCACAGGCGCACGTGTCAACCCTGGTGAAGTGTTCCGCATTGAGCGCTTGATCAGCGATGGATCGCCTGTCGATTTTATCTTAAGATTATCTACCGCCAATGAAACGAACACGGCTGCTGTTCCCGAACCGACCACAATTGCAGGTCTAGCGCTCGCAGGTGCCGGGGGTGCCTACATCCGTTGGCGCAAACAGCAAGCCGCAAAGTAAACAGCAAGCCGAGATCTCCGACTTCTGAGTTGCGACCCCGATTCTAGGGACGATCCACATCAAGCAGTCGGATATCTGGTTAATGGTAGCTACAAATAACTACCAACTACTAACTACTAACACGCATCAAAACGGCTGATACCGCAGAGAAAAGTAAAGCCCCTTATCTTGCAGTGAGTCTCCTTGATTATCAATGTCTATTAAAGGGACTCCATAGTCCAAACGTAAATACAAAGTTCGAGAAGGTTGCCAAATTAACCCTAAACCCAAACTAGCAATTGTCTGTGGATCGGGATTCTCTGCTCGATTGTTCCAAGTTGTACCAATATCGAAAAAGGGTGCTAACTGCAATGCAGTGTAGCTAGATATTGGGGGAAAGCGAACTTCTAGCGAACCTGTTACACCATTATCTGTAACAAGTTGGTTCTGACGATATCCGCGTACTGTGTCGAATCCACCAATACTGAATTTTTCTAGAGAGAGTAATGAGTCTCCTGTTAATTGTGCGTTCAGTCGTGCCAGTAGTAAAGCTTTTGGTGATAACCTCTGTACCCATTGAAACTGTCCTAACCAGGAAAAGAATTGTCCATCAGTACCCGTATCGTTATTTGTGGCATCAAAAGCATTGATACCTAAGCTAAACTGAGAACGTGCAGCTAACACTCTATTAGCGTTACGATTTACCCAATCTTGAGAAAACCGAACGACTGTCACTTTTGATTTGCCATTTTCAGGTCCTTCTGAAAAGGAATAGGGAAGATCGTCAAGTATAAAAGTTTGATTTCGACGCAAGTCTAAGGATAAACCAAGGGCAAATTCGGAAGTTGGAGTTCTGTATAAAGGTTGACGAATACTAAGGGAGTAGGTCTGTGTTTTACTCTTAATATCTAGTTCTTCAAATGGATCTTCAATAATACGACTATCAGTATTGCTATATCGAAATCCTATAGTACCATTTAGTGAGTTAATAGGGACAGTGTAGTTAATGTCGTACAGATTAAGTCCTTCTGTTCTACCGTATTCGGCATTGAAGCGATCGCCAAAACCGAGTACATTATCATGAGTAATGAAAACGCCTCCTTGTAGGGAACCAATACTAGGGGACTGAGTGTTATCTATAGAGACTCCGGCGTGAAAGGCTTGTGCTTCTTGTATTTGTACTTGTAATATATTTCGACCGGGCGTACTACCAGCTGTTAGCTCTGCATTCACCCGACTGATGAGAGGATCGAGTTGTAGAAGTTGTAGTGCTTCTTCCAAACGTTTCTGATTTAAAGGTTTTGAGGTAGCTCTTCGCAAACGCGATCGCACGTACCCTCTTTGTAACCTGTTTAATCCACTCAGTTCAATATTCTCTAACTCTCCCTCAACAACTTGAATTTTTATCGTTCCACTACTAATATCTTGATTGTTTGGCAAAAATGCTCCACTAGTAACGTAACCATTTTTTAGATACAGTTGAGTAATTTCAGAACGCAATTGAAGCAATTCTTCAAAAGTTACTTCTCCCTTCTTTTCCAAAGGCTCGATTAATTTTTGAATCTTGTCTTGCAAAACCGTACTTCCTCGTACCTCTATTTTCTTAATTAGAATGCGAGTTCCTTGCCTAAATGTAGAATCAGGTGATTCTGTAGTGGGAGGAGTTTCAAGACTAGGTTTTGGTGGTTCTGCTGGAGGTTCTTGAGGAAGAGGGTTTGGTGATTCGTTTGGTTGAGGAGTGATGCGCTCAATTGTGTCAGGTGTTTCTGGAGGAATTGTTACTCCTGGCGGCGGTGCAGATTGAGCAAATGCAGTGGAAGATAAGCAAACAAGAGTGGAAAGAATTACGGTAACATTCGTTACCAAATTTATAGATCTGCAACAGCTAGCGCTGATAATACGCTGTTTTCGTTTTGGCGTTAGGGGTATAACAATATTCTTCAACAGTAGACTCTCCTGTATGACTAACAACACTCTCAAGCCAAAAAATAGCTATGCTAAAAGACAGGCAATTAAAAGCTTGCGATTCTGCAAGCTATATATTGAAATCAATAATACTTGTTATTGATTTAGCGTATTTTGAAACTAGTATTTTTACTGATATTCAAATGGAAAATATCACATTAGGTTTTTTTTTGCAAGTCAATTATCTGATAGTGGCATAACAAATACTCAAGAACCTTTTTTTGAACTGCTCGTTGTCATTACTAGAATAAGGAAAGTAACTGGATAGTACATTCACTATTTCTGCTGAAGCGGTTGCAACTTAAGGAAGAAGAGATTGCAGGAAACTGTAAAATCAGTTTGGTAAATTAAATAAATCTTAGTTAAACAAAAGTATTGGCTCGGCAGTCAATACCTGACGGTTGTACTCCTTCGGTGCCATTCGATTACCTACGGGCGTAGGGTGGGCATTGCCCACCATTTAATGTTGGTGGGCATTGCTACAGTCCTGAAATTTTTTCATAAATTACTTATGATTCTTACATAGCAATCCTAAAAGCATTTGTAAAAAGTTAGATGCCCGACTTCTTAAAGAAATCGGGCATCTGGACAGTACGATCGCAAGATCGCCTTTAGCGCAAGCCATACCCGGCTTATCGCACTATAGCGCTTTTCACTTGAATCCAATACAGTTCTTGTGGGGCGGGCAAGATGCCCGCCTAAAACGTCTGGGACAGACGTTCCACAAGACCATTATTCATGTATTGCAGCCAACTGAAAACCGCTATATTAAACGAACATTTTAAGATACTTTAAGATCGAGAATTTTCTTGAGGCTTAGACAAGAATGCCATTATGGTGCTGGAGCAGCAGTCACATTTGTAGGTTGTAAAAGAAAAGCACGAGTTTGGTTGTTGTAAGTTCCATAACCAACAATCTCTCCTCGATTGTTAATTCCGCGTGCTTCGACTAAAGACCAACCACTGTTGGAATCGATTAGAGTATTGAGATTGGTTATTTTCCGAGTCGTACTATCCCAAATAGCAGCAAATGAGGGTCTATATCTAAGGTTGACATAACCAACTATTTGACCTGAGTTATTAATGTCATTGGCGATGTTAAAGTATGCCGGGGAAAACTCCAGAGCTTGCATTCCATTTGTACTATCCCATATGAAGGCGGGATCGTTTCTGTTGATAGAAGGTGCGTATGCTCCACCAACTACTTGGCTTTTGTCGTTGATGCCATTGGCACTTCTTCCACCTGGTGAAGGATTGCTTAATGCGCCCAGATCTTGCATTCCGTTAGCACTATCCCACAAGAAAGCACCACGACCAGAAATACTTTGAGTGGAAAAACCAACCACTTGACCTTGGTTGTTAATATCGTTAGCGCGGCTATTGGTTAAGCTGCCATTACTACCCAACACGCCCAAGTCTTGTATCCCCTTAGTACTATCCCACAAAAAGGCGCGATCGCCATTCAGGGTAGATGAGTAGCCCACCACTTGATGATTCTTGTTGATAGCATTGGCGCGGCTAAAGCTTGTACCAGAACTATTACTACCCAACACGCCTAAGTCTTGTATCCCCTTGGTAGTGTCCCATAAAAAGGCGCGATCGCCATTCAGGGTAGATGAGTAGCCCACCACTTCACCTTCATCATTAATACCATTTGCGTAGCTAGCGCTTGTACCAGAACTGGTACTTCCCAATACACCTAAATCTTGTATCCCCTTAGTACTGTCCCATAAAAAAGCGCGATCGCCACTAGCAGTAGATGAGTAGCCCACCACTTGACCGTTATTGTTGATGTCATTAGCGTAGCTTGAGATTGTGCTAGAACTGGTATCTAACACACCTACGTCTACAATTGTGTAGGTTGCTGTGCCTGTAGCAGTCATAGTGCTAGTGAGAATTAACACCATTGCAGTACATAACGCCACACCTATTCTGATAATATTTCGTATTTTTCGATGGTTGAAATTCATTCTGGGTTCTCCATTTTTTGTCCACCATACATAACTCAATACCGAAATCCACAAATGAGAGATTGACAGAATAGCCAGTATAGCAGTGCATAACACTACACCTATTCTGGTAACATTCCGCATTTTCCTATGACTGTTTCTGGTGTATATCGGCTCAAAACACTGGACATTTCGTAGCTTATCTCGATATCAAAGACACTATCTGGTGACCTCCATGACCGATAATAAGCCTTCATCAATTGTGACTTTTAATGCTGTACTTTACTTAATATCTCCACACTTGCTCAAATACTTTCCTTAGTACGAGCAGCCAATTGTTGCACCCGATGCTTGCTTATCTTATCAAGATACTTACTTGATTTTGTCTTACCTTGTATTTTTAACTCTAATGATAGTTCTACAGAGAATATTTAATAAATCTTTACTTAAATAGGAAAATTGGTAGTTTGAACATCACCTCTTTCTGCCAAATACTGAATGAATTGAGCTTGAATTTAATCTTTTATGCCCTTACTCCCGAACCGTTAGAAGATTACCATTACACGTAGGGTGGGCACTGCACTGCCCACCATTCGCGCTTTGGTGGGCATAGCCCAACCCTGTAAAGAGAGGTAATTTTAGAGCCTAAAGGGCTAGTAGCTAATTTATGCGACACCTTGTGCTAGTGCCAACGCTCGCCTCACTGCAGCATCAGCATTGATAAATCCGCTACCGTATTCTATATCGTATCCGGATACGCCCAGATCGTAAGCTGTTTGTGAAAGAATTTGCTTGACTTGAGTTGCACTTAAATTGGGATTGGCACTCCAAACTAAAGAAGCGACACCTGTGACGTTTGGAGTTGCTGCGGAGGTTCCGTTAAAGCGATCGCCACTACCAGTGTAATAGTCAAACTGTACTGTACCTGTTGGAGAGATTGCCCTAGTACTGACAACTTCCGATGGTCCCATCAGCGTTAAGCCACTTCCGTACTGCGATCCCCACCCATCTTGCACAACATTGTACTGAATTCGTTCTCCAGGAGTTTTAGCAACACCGTTGCGATCGCTTGTTCCCCACGAAGCACCAACAGCAATAACATTATTGTATTGTCCTGCCAATATTGCCGGATAGGTGAGACTCGTCACACCCGAATCAGCATCATTACCAGAGGCAATAACAAACAGAACATTGGGATTATTGGCAACGAGTTGATTAAATTCAGGGCTGTTAGGATGTTCTAGACTCAGATTAATTATAAGGCGCTGTCCGTTTTGGTTAGCTTTGTTGATTAAGTTTCCTGTCGCTTCAGTCAGCGAGCGATCGTTGGTATCACCACCCAAAACATCTATATTAAAAACAGGAGAATTCCAATTGATCCCACTCATTCCAGATCCATTATTGCTAAGTGCAGCAATAATACCCTGCACTCCAGTACCGTGAGAAACATAGGATTCATCTTTATAGTTATCAGTATAAATAGTTGTGTTACCCAAATCGCTGTGAATAGAGCCAGCGCGATCGCTTGCCAAACCCGTATCTTCAATACCTACCAAAATCTTATTTGAACCAGTGGTAAACCGCCATACATTTTGAACCCCCATCATATGCAAATTCCATTGTTGACCAAACAATGGATCGTTGGGTATCACTGAGAGATTGAGAGTTTTGTCTGCAAATTGAACGCTATCAATTCCTTCAAAAAGGATTTGACTCCCGCTACTAAATGTAATAGTATCAAATAAACGAGTCCCATTACCAGGGTTGTAAAGTAAGCCACCTCCACCACTAGCATTACTGAAGGTAACCGTATTAGAGTAAATACTGGAAAGATCCAGTAAATCTCGCCTCCCGCTACTAAAATCCACATTGCCGTTACCAGAAATCACTGTACGGCTAAAACCAGATTGAAACGTAAACTGGTTAGCGTCTAAAGTTCCCAACACAGTGCGTGTATTATTAACAATAGGTGTTGCAGATAATCCAAGACGGTAGTTAGTGTTGCCAATATTTTGATAAACGCGAACGTAATAAGTTCCTGCTTGCAAACTACCATCTATGCATTCTGTGTTTGTGCCACTAAGTGCAGAAAATGTCAGACGAGTGCCGTTAACATCATATAAGTCTACATTGGCATCTGAAGTTAAACCATTTAAAGACAGGTTAAAGCTACTATAACTTGACAAGTTAAAACTGTATATGTCAGAGGTATCATTAATGCCAACAAAGTCCGTGAAAGTTTGGGGACGTGATAAGTTACCAATATTGTATGCAGCGTTAAAAACACTACCAGGGTCTGATGCAACTAGAGGACTCATCTCTGTTGCAGATAAGCTATATGAGTTATCAATAGCATCAGTAAAGTTGCTAGCAGAAAGATAATCACCATAATCAGTACTTGAACTAGAAGTAGGATACAATCCGTCATTTAGCCCTTCTAGTGTTCCTGGCGATCGCCATGTTAATGAGTTATCCAAATTGGTATTCAGATAGCTAGATCGACCTAACAAATCAGAGCATTCAAACATTTACTTCCTCCTTGCTTAGTTTGTCATCTTTTACGGTAGACTTTCCAAAAATCCTCTAAGAACTTGAAGAGACAACTTACCATCCAAGCGTTCTAACTCCGTAGTAAAAGTGTGTGGAGCACCTGATTATGGTCGCTTTCGTATTCATAATGACCTCAGTTGAAGTATAAATTTGATTGCTTGATGTCTAGAAAAGCTACATACTTAAGAATCTTTTAGATTCCAGTTTTATTTAGATTTTTGTCTGTTGTTTGTTTGTTTGATTCTTATTATAGAGAGAGCTTTTGAGCGATGCATTCACGGTTTCTGCTAAGTGAAGTGCAACTATGGGAAGAATAAATAGCTGAAAACTGCATTTATGGCTAATGAAAACAGTGATTAATAGGTCAATGGGAATTTGCCTTGTTTGCAGTTTAATTAGAGACGGGCGAGACCCCGTCCCACCAGAAAAAATGTCAAATGTGTGACGATTATAATAGAAGTCTAAGAACATTCTCGACTCAAAATAAGTTTCCCTGAAGGCAAGCGATACACGCCAGATGGTTCCACAATAGGATCGCCCTTTTGCCATAAACGCGATCTGCTATCAACAGTGACATTACGTATATCACCTGTGGTATAAGATGAAATAAATACATCCCCAGGACGATTGGGTAAGCCTCCAGAACCTGTGATAGTGAATTTACCCTCAAGTTTACTACGACTACGAGCAATGCAACTATTGGCAATCAGCGCATTGGTATCAATGGGATTTTCTGAGAGTTCGCTGAGGCTGTTTTGAATGGAGCTATCGTCAGGTGTTGAGATTTTTCCAGATGCGATGCCCCCAGTGGCGTTGACATCTACACGATTGTTACCATCAAGTGTTTGAGGGTTAGTAGCGCGCTGTGCGGGTTGATAACCAGAGCCAAAGAAAGCTCTTGTGTTGAGATTGATATCGCCACCTCTACCATCACGAGCAAAAGCCAGGATATCGCTGTCATCGAAAGCAATGATGGAATCAGCAGTTATAGTAATATTCCCTCCTTGGTTTTCACCACTCGCAACATCTGTTCTGATGTCACTGTCTCCAAAAAGGCGAACATCTTTTGCACTAATTCTCATTTCACCTCCTGAAGAATTGGTAGCACTAGTTGTGATATCGCTATTATTAGCACTTAAGGATTGACGAGCAGCGATCGCGATATCACCTGCATTCCCTGTACCAAGACTGCTAGTAGAGATTTGAGAGCGATCGGTTAACGAAAGGGTATTGGTTTGCAGAGTAATTGTCCCACCATCACCGGTTGAGTTTGGGAGAGTACTGGCAAATAGTCCACTTTCACCCCTACCTTCGTTAATTGTGACAGCACGAAATTGCTCGAGTCGCCGAGCGAACGTTCGATCCCATCCAGAGAGGGTGATTCGGTCTTGGACATTCAAAGTAACGTTGCCTGCACGTCCACTGCTCGCAGTAGTAGTCACAATTTGTCCACCATTAATTGCTTCAAATGTGTTGGCGTTGATAACGATATCTCCTCCACGTTCAGTATTTGCTGTGCGAGCATTTACAGACGCTCCGTTAGTGACACGGAAGGAATCTGTGGTAATTGCAATGTTTCCACTTTGTCCCTGTGCTTTGTCATCAGTATCTGTAAATATTCCACTAGAGACTCCGTTGGTGTCTACACCATCTAGCGAAACAGAATTGCGAGATTGGATTGCGACATTGCCTGCATTGCCCTGTCCAAAAGTGGTGGCGCTCAATACCGCTCCATTAGTGAGGGACAAAGAGCCTGTGGCGATTTCGATATTGCCTCCGTTCCCAACCGCTCCCGGCAGCACACTGCTGAAGACATCACCACCATCCAAAGCTATCCGATCGCGAGCAGTGATGATGACTTTACCAGCATCACCCCGACCAAGGGTACTGGCAAACAGTTGCGTCTGGTTGTTGAGGAAGAGGGAACCTGTAGTAATTTTGATATTACCTCCATCCCCTATTGCTCCTGGCTGCACATTGCTGGAGATATCAGCGATTGACTGTCCTTCTGCACTTGCTCCGTCTATGGAGATGCGATCGCTAGCAGCGATCGTGACATCACCTGCATCTCCTTGCCCTGCTGTGCTAGCAAGCAGTGCTCCTTTGTTGAGGGAAAAGGAACTTGTAGTGATTTCGATATTACCGCCATTCCCGATTGCTTCTCGGAGTACACCACTGAAGATATAGCTATTTTTTAAAGAGACATCATCGCGAGCCGAGATAATGACATTGCCTGCATTTCCCCGATCGAAGGTATTAGCGAGCAGCGTCCCCTGATTAGTGGAGAAGAATGAGCCTGTGGCGATCGCGATGTTGCCACCATCACCTATTCCTCCTGGTGCTACGCTGCTCCCGATAGAACTACCGTCTAGTGAAATGAGATCTCGAGCCGCAATATTGACATTGCCTGCTTTACCCCGAGAGCTGGTTAGGGCAGACAGTTGCCCCTTATTGGTGAGAAAAAGGGAACCCGTAGCGATATCGATATTGCCGCCATTTCCCTCTGCTCCTTGCTCTACAGTACTAAAGATGCCACTGGGATTCCTCTCTGGGCTACTGCCGTCTATAGAGATATAGTCAAGAGCAGAAAGCCTTACATTTCCTGCATCACCTTGTCCAAAGGTTCCAGTACTTAACTGCACTCCATTGCTGACAGACACGGAGCCAGCAGTAATTTCAATACTGCCCCCATTGCCCACTGCTCCAGGTTCCACGCGGCTGCGAATAACGCTCTGCGTGTCCAAAGCGATATGGTCACGGGCAGTGATGATAACATCGCCCGCTTTACCTTGTCCAAGCGTGCTAGCAGACAGTGCCGCTTTGTTGCTGAGAGACAGAGAACCTGTAGCGATCTCAAGAGTACCACCATCGCCCACTGCTCCTGACTCCACAGTACTGAAGATACCACTGGGCGACCCATCTGCGCTTGTTCTATCTACAGATATATTGTCACGGGCAACGATCGTCACATTGCCTGCATTTCCTTGTCCAAAAGTCCCAGTACTCAATTGCGATCCATTTGTAAGGGATAGAGAACCTGTAGTGATTTCAATACTACCCCCTTTACCTATTCCTCCTGGTAGTAAACGACTGGAGATAATACTACCTTTACCATCTAAGGAAATGCGATCGCGAGTATTAATTCTCACACTTCCTGCATTGCCCTGTCCAAGGATGCTAGCACTTAGTTGCGCTCCATTGCTAACGGACAGAGAACCTGTAGTGATGTCAATGCTACCCCCATTACCCATTGCTTTTGACTGCACGCGGCTATAAACAACACTACCAGTATCCAAGGAGATGCGAGCGCGAGCATTAATTGCTATGTTTCCCGCATCACCTTGTCCGACTGTACTAGTAAGCAGTCCCGCTAAATTATTAAGGAAAAGCTCATTTGTAGCGAGTTGAACATTTCCCCCCATGCCGTTCCCTGTCTGTTCAATGATACTTGAAATATACGCATTATCTAAAGAGACGCGATCGCGAGCTTCAATGATGATATTGCCTGCCTTGCCTTGCCCGGAAGTGTTGGCTCTTAATTGAGCACCCTTAGTTAGGGATAGTGACCCTGTGGTAACGCGAACCTCCCCACCTTGTCCAAAAGCATTCTTTTCTACATTACTTGAAATAGCACTGGCAAGAGATCCCAGATTGCCTCCATCCAAGGAAACTTGATTGCGAGCATTAATCGTGATGTTTCCCGCATTGCCCTGTCCAAAAGTGCTAGTACTTAAGATTCCCGCATTGGTAAGGGACAAAGAATCAGTTGTGATATCTATATTACCACTGTTACCCACCTCACTCGCATTTTCGACAGAACTCAATCCTTTAACTTCGAGTGTTCCTGTTGAATTCAGAGTAATATTTCCTGCCAGACTGTCAACTGTCCCTACTCCTGACCGAACACCAGCTCGTATAAAACTTAATGATGAAATCCCTATATTACGAGCATTAATTGAAACACTACCACCGTTACCAGCCGCTACGTCAATTTGAGATCGGGAAAGTGAAACATCTGCTCGTGGGATATCAATGGGAAACCTCAAGCTACCATCTGAATTCAGCGCAACTGTCCCAGGTCCTGCAACTGCGCCAATTTCCACATGACCTCCAAAGGCTTTTAGCCCACCGCTCATACCTACATTACCGCCTAGAAGAAGCAAATTCTGACCGTCTGGAACTCGCAAGCCGCGCACTGTAAATCCTGAAGGAAGTAATCCTGCAGGTGCATTAGAATTATTGATGATAGTTCCAGTTGAAATTTGACTGAACAGAAAAGCAGAAGGATTAATTGTTAATAGCTTTGGAGCTTCAGGGTTAGAGGCGCTGAAGAAACCTAGTTCAGCAAACTGAATGGCATTGGCAGTTGTTGCGAAAAATGAACCACTGACATCTAAGGAGGCATTTTGTCCAAAAATAATACCATTTGGATTAATGAAAAACAAATTGGCATTGCCTAAAACGCCGAGTCTGCCAAGTATATTTGAGGGGTTATTGCCTGTGACGCGGCTGAAGATATTTTCGATACCTGTTGAATTGGAGAAGTAGGCTCCCCGTTGTACTCCTATGTTGAATTCCTCAAAGCTGTGGAATAGGTTTGTACCTCGCGTAGCACCACCGTCGATGCGATCGCCTAAAATTCCTCGAATTAACACATCACGAGTAACCGTGGAATTGTCCGCTCCCAAAGTTGTATCTGGCGTGATTTGGGCAAGAGCAATATTCGGGAATCCCAGAATTGCCCCTAAAGTGGTAATAGCCTCTGCTAAACTCCACCACCAACTGTAAGTCGAGCCACTTCTACTGACCACAAAAATCACCCTCTCGCTAATAGAACGTAAGAACGTTGACTGGTTTTGAAGTCATTGTAAGGTATAACTGTTCACCGTGATAGTCCTCTACTCTTACGTATGCCAGTCCCTTAAACATTGCTAAAATCATTTATACAAAGCTTAGAAAGCTAGGAAAAGAACGTTTTGTGCTAACTACTCTGCATAATATAGAAACATTGATAGCACTTTTAGGCTGTCAATCATGCCCAAAAGTGCCTAGTTTTTCAAGACAAGAATGAATAATGGTGTAAATCCGCACGCGATACGGCTTAAGCCGTTAAGCTTCGCTTATCGCCTATACAAATTCTTTTGGAGAACTGAACTTTTGCTCCAATTCTGTTTGCGTTACAGTGACCATCTGCATCGAATAAAAATCAAAATGACCAAAGCGATCGCCTTGTGGTTCTACAATTGGGTCGCCTTTTTGCCACGACAAAGATACACTACGATCTTGTACGTTACGTACATCACCTGTGGGATAGGATGAAATGACAGCATCACCAGGACGATAGGGTAAGCTGTCAGCACCCCTGATGACCAAGAGTGGCAGGAGGTGATGGCAGCATGGGATAAGATCTGCTTTGAATCTGACTACAACAAATTGTAACCATGACAGCTATCCAAACAACCGTGGTTCTTGCTATGACGGCTGATGGAAAGATTAGTGCCGTAGACCCTAGAGCACCACGCGATCCCGATCCAGTCGATCGAGCACACCTAGAGTACCAAGTATCCCTTGCCGATTTAGTTTTGGTGGGGGCGGGGACAATTCGATCTGAGGGAACGACTTTCACAATTAGCAATCCCGAACTGTTAGCTGCACGCAACGTTCGGGGTCAGTCTCCCCAACCCATTACCTGTGTTGTTTCGGGATCTTTAGACCTACCCCCTGACCTGCCTTTTTTCAATCAGGACGTTGAACGATGGATATTTACGACACGGGCTGCAATGGATCGCAAAACTGAAGCAACAATCCTGCACAAGCTGGCTGATGTAATCGCTCTGGGAGATACAGACCTGGACTGGGATCGAGCTTACGCCTTGATAACAGAACGGGGTATCCGCAAGGTCGTTGCTTTGGGAGGTGGGTCTTTGACAGCTGCTCTCATACAAGCAGGGCGAATTGATGATTGGTGGTTGACCATTTGGCCAATCATTTATGGAGGAAAGAACGCGCCAAGCCCAGTAGAGGGAGAGGGTTTTGTACCTGATGCTGCTCCTCACCTCGAACTCGTCGAAACTCGTCAGGTGGGAAGCGATCTGTTTCTGCACTATCGCACACTTAAATGATGCAGAATACTTAATAGCCTGAGGCTGCAAGATCCCCGACTTCGTAAGAGTTGTTGGGGATCTGAGTGGTTACGCCACACCGAAGTGCGATACGGCTTAAGCCATTAAGCGAAGCTTATCGCCTTATTTACCGTACCAAAAATATTCAGTTAACCGTACTTATAATAGTCTTAATTTTTTAGGCGGTAATCATCAATTATTGGGTGATTAAAACCGAATCAATATGGATTTTATGAGCCATATTATAGGAATTGAAAGTAAACAAGACTGAATCACATAAATCATTTGTCCTAACTATGGCACTAATTCGTTACAATCCTTGGCAAGAACTAAATGACCTACAGCGTCAAATGAATCGTTTATTTGAGGATACCAGAGTACCATCTACAGTCTTTGAAAGAGACTTTGTCAAAGTTCCTGCTGCTGAACTTACCCAAACAGATGATGCTATTCACTTAAAATTGGAAGTTCCAGGAATCGAAGCGAAAGACTTGGATATTCAAGTTACAGAAAATACTGTTTCTATCAGTGGCGAGCGCAAGTCTGAAAATAAGACTGAAGAAAAAGGTATAACTCGAACTGAATTCCACTATGGCAAGTTTCAACGTGTCATTCCTTTACCTGCTAAGATTGAGAACACTCAAGTTATAGCAGAATACAAAGATGGTATCTTGAATCTAACACTTCCTAAGACTTCACAAGAGAAGAACAAAGTCGTCAAAGTTAATCTAGACCAAGCTAGTGCATAATTTAGCGAAGACCGTAGACGCAATCAAGCTGTAGTCACCTAACTGTTGTCAAGTCCAGTCTCGATTGAGACTGGGCTTTGCCATACACACCATCGCATACCAGATCCCCGGCTTCGTAAGAGTTGTCGGGGATCTGACCAGTAAGTGAGCTAAGCATAAATTTGACTACTCCTGTTCCACCAAAAAATACTTAGTTTTTTCCTAAACTACCGAGAGTACAGAGTCACAAAAAAATGAAAAGATTCGTTAATTTAACGGTGAAAAAGGTTATTAAAATTTTTTAATTTTGTCCCGACCGCAATAAGACAACAGTGTTTATACGTAATGTAGCCATCCTATATCATTTGTAAAATTCTCTCTTCTCTCTTGTCTTGGCGTTTTTAGGCGTATAGGCAGTTGATAATTTTTACATATCTAATAGGACTGCTATACACCGTTTTCATTAACTCTTATCAGAATAAAAATTTACACGGGTTGCTATGAACAAGTTTTTGCCAATTCAATTGCGATTTAAGACTTATATTCTGTTAAGTTTAATAACGCTAACACTGCTACCGCTTTTTCTTGGAGCTTATACTCAGGCAAAAGCTCAATCTACTACAGAAGAAGTGGAAGTTCTATCGATTCCACCACAAGAAGCATATTATATAGAAGATAAGACGCAAGAATCTTTTAGTAGTGATGAGCCTAGTTCATATCCGGAGGAAGAGTTGGATGATAGCAATACACCAACGTATACACCTAACGATTTAGAAAATATAGATAACCCTCCCGCCAATATCGACGAATTCCAAACTTACACTCCCAATTCTTTAACCAACAAATAAAACTCAGTGTAGACTTGAAAAGAAGTCTGAATTAAGAATTCAGACTTCTATTACCATTTCAGACTTTGAATCAGGGGATGCAAGCTCAAAAGGGAGCATCCCAAATGTGTAAATTCCCCTTAAAATACTTTTACTTTTATTGAGTGGGGGTGCATTCAATAGCATTATACCGATCTTGTAGTCATCTGTTCATTTTTCTGTTATCCTTACGTTTTGCTGATAGCAAGCCAATTGGGCTACAACGTTGTTTAAGTATGACAAAACGCCGAAAAAAGTCTGCTCTCAAAAAAAAGAAGCGATCTCTTTATCCTTGGGAACAAGAAGAAAACCTGGAAATTGTAGGAATAAAAGGTGATTTTATCAGCACGGATGCAGGTTGGGAGGAATTGACATTTCTTCAAGCTTGTAACTATTTTAGCCCAGAGGAAATTAGAGATTGGTATCAGCAGTATTGGGAGGGGGCGGAATTGGCTGAGTTATTAGTTGAATTGGATGTAGATATCGACTTAGACAATGAAGAAGCTGTAGATAAATTTTTTGAAACTTATGACTGGACACAGCAGTCGGTACAGGTAGTTGTAGCCAAAGCAGTGTATGACAGTCATAGATGGACTCTTGTCACAGCAATATCTACTCCGTGGATGGAAGAACGATGTTTTGAGAATCACGAGCATACTGCAATAGAACTCGGAATACATCTAAGGCGTTACCTGAATAGGGATAGCTTGCCAATCGTGAATGATTCTCAAGATGCAGTCAGGCGTGCGAGATGGCATTACAAGAACATCGGCTGGTTACCACGCAAAGCAGTGAAGGATGCTCATAACCTTAAACTACAACAAGCATCTAAAATTTACAGTAATACTCTATGGGATCGAGAATATATTAATGAAATAGAAGACGATATGTAAATACGCTGTTAACTCTTACCAATGACCCTTCGGGTAATGCCTCTCATTGCAGAGGGAGCGATCGCCTGATGGAGATCGCCTTGCTTGAGGTGACAGTAAATTTCACAGTAACTCATGTGATTGCTTTTTCATCCCAAATCATTAGATACTCCAAATATATGGGGAGTGAGTCCAATGAAAGCAAAACGCTGGTTGGGTTATTGGCAGTTGAGATTTGTAGGACTTTTGACATCGATAGGGGTAAGTATCTTTGCCGACAAAGCCTTGGCTCAGAGTACTCCTAGTAATATCCAAGCTGATGACACACTTGGGATTGAATCATCTCAAATCATACAGAATTTTCAGGGACAACCAATTGAGGTCATTACTGGTGGTGCAACTCGCTCAATAAACTTGTTTCATAGTTTCAAAGAATTTAATGTCAGAGAGGGAAGGGGAGTTTATTTTTTCAGTCCTAATGATAATATCCAAAATATTTTGACACGAGTCACAGGTGGAAACCGCTCTGAAATTTTGGGTGTACTGGGGACTTTTGGCAACTCAGTGCCGAATTTATTTCTCATTAATCCCAATGGGATTATTTTTGGAGAAAGTGCCAGATTGAATGTGCAAGGTTCCTTTGTTGCAACGACTGCGAACGGAGTTCAGTTTGGACAAGGATTTTTTAGTGCTACCAAGCCAGAAGCACCATCGTCGTTACTAACTATTAATCCAGGAGCGTTATTTTTTAATCAGATTAATCAAACGTCATCTATTCAGAATAATTCTGGTTTGCTGCGCGTTCCAAATGGCAAGAGTTTACTGTTGGTAGGTGGTAATGTGAGCATGGATGGAGGAGTAGCGCTCGCGAATGGTGGAAGAGTTGAGTTAGGAGGATTGGTTGGTGTTGGAGCAGTGGGATTGAATGAGGATAGTAAAAATCTAAGTTTGAGTTTTCCTGAGAATGTGGAAAGAAGCAATGTTTTCTTGAGTAAAGGTGCAAGTGTCAGTGTTCTTTCAGGAGGAGGCGGCGCAATCGCAATTAACAGCAAGAATTTAGAACTGAGAGAAGGAAGTACTTTGAATGCTGGTATTGCTGGCGGTTTGGGTTCCCCAGACGCTAAAGCAGGAGATATTGTTATCAATGCTACTAATCAAGTGACTTTTGATGGCATAAATCAAAATGGTATTCCTAGCGGTATCTACAATTCTGTAGTTAATCAAGGTATGGGCAATACGGGGAACATCAGAATCACCACTGGCAATTTGTCTTTGACTAATGGAGCAATATTGCTTTCTGGACTTTCTGGAGAAGGTAAGACTGGGGATATAATAATTAACGCTCTTCACAATATTTCCTTGGATGGCAACACTCGTATAATTAATACGATCGCACCCACTGGAACGGGTAGTACGGGGAATATTAGTATTAGCGCTAGAAATTTGTCTCTAACTAATGGTGGTAATATCAACAGCAGCAACCTTGGCGGAAAAGGAACTTCAGGTAATATTGCGATCGATACAAGCGATGTCCTTTTTATTGATGGAGGGCTGCAACAGATTGTTAGTGCGATCGCTAGCAGCGTTCTTAGTCCAGGTGTCGGTAATGCAGGAGCTATTGATATCAATACCAAGAATCTCATTATTAATAATGGAGGTGGTATCGACAGTTTGATAACTGGAAACGGTAACGCAGGAGATGTCACTATTAATGCTAGGGATAGTATCTCTTTGGATGGAAATAATCAATTTCTTCCTAGCTACATCAGTAGTAATACTGGTGGAATTGGCAACTCAGGTAACATTAAAATTACTACCAAAAATTTGTCTCTTACTAATGGCGCTAATATAGGATCTGAAACTTTCGGTAGAGGAAGTGCAGGTAATATTAGCATTATAGCTAGCGAGCGTATTTTTCTTGATGGTAAAACAACAGTAAATCCAGATTTAGTTAGTGCTATTTCAAGTAGAGTGGGTAAAAATGCCATAGGGAATGGTGGGATTCTTGAGATATCTACTGGCAATTTAAAACTCAGCAATAATGGTAATATCAGTACTAATAGTAGTGGTGTTGGCAATGCTGGTAACGTAAAGATTGAGGGGAAAGAAGAAGTTGTTTTAGATAGTGGACGAATTGACAGTTCTTTACTCCCCACTGCTCAAGGACAAGGTGGGAGTATTGAGATATCTACTGGCAATCTGAAACTCAGCAATAATGGTAACATCAGCGTTAGTAGTTCTGGTAAAGGCAATGCTGGTAATGTAAGGATTGAGGCGAAAAACGAAGTTGTTTCAGATAGTGGGCAAATTGATAGTGTACTACTCCCTAGTGCTCAAGGACAAGGTGGCGATATTAGTATTAATGCTAAAAAAGTCTCATTATTTAACAATGCTTTTCTTGAGGCTAGCAGTTCTACGAAGGGAGATGCTGGAAATATTCAGATTAATTCTACTGAAAAAATCATTTTGAATCGAAGTAGCATCAATAGCAGTATACTATTTGCACCAGAATTAAACTTTTTGGGAGAAGGAAATGCAGGGAAAATAGAAATTAAGTCTCCTCAGATTTTCCTAGATAACAATGCTTCAATAACTACTAATAATGTAAGAAAAGGAAATGCCGGAAATATTTCCCTCGAAGCTAGCGATCTTTTTTCTGTAACAAATGGTAGTGGAATTTCTAGCAGTCTGGGACAGCCCGGAACGTCAGCAGAAGGAAAAGTTGGCACTATTACAATATCCGCAAAAAATGTTTCTTTTACGAATGGCGCTCAATTGCAGGCTCTATTTTACTCTAATTCTAGAGGGGAATCAGGTACTATCTCCATTCAAGCTACTGATTCTATCTCTTTTGATGGTAACAGTTCTCTTTTGACTGCTGTAGCTCCAGGGGCGAGTGCTAATGGTAGTGATATTAAACTTGAAGCTAATTCCATCTCGATCGCTAATAGCTCTCGTTTAAGTGCAAGTAACCTTGGAAAAGGAAATGGAGGAAGTATTAGGATAACTGCTAAAGATACTGTCTTCGTCGATAGCGGTTCAATCGATAGTGGAGTAGGGAGCACAGGAGAAGGAAATGGTGGTGAGATTGATATTAAAACTTCCAAAATGTTTTTTAACAATGGAGCACAACTCAGTACTGAATCTTTAGGACAAGGAAATGCTGGAAACATCAAGGTAAGTGCAGATTCCTTCACCCTCGATCGCAATTCATCCATACTCGCGTTAAATACACCTTCAGTAGTAAGCTCGACTAATTTATCTGGTGGCAATATTACCTTGCAAATTGCCGATAGATTACTCCTTCGCAATAACAGTGATATATCGACTCAAGCTAGTAACAATGCTAATGGCGGCAATATAGACATAACAGCATCAGCAATTATCGCTTTTGATGACAGCGATCTCTTCGCTTTTGCTCAACAGGGAAAAGGAGGAAACATTACTCTCAATACTCCTGCTTACTTCGGTTTTAGTTTTAATCCTGCTTCTTCTCAAATTAAACCCAGCCCTTCAAATAACTTCTTGAATGGCAATAATCGTGCTGATATCAATGCAACTGGAGCAATTTCATCAGGCAATACCTTCATCCCTGATACTAGCTATATCCAAAATAATCTGGCAGAATTAGTGCAAACTCAAATTGATACCAACGCCCTGATTGCCAATAGTTGCATTACTCGCAGTGGTAAACAAGAAAATACATTCACCATCACGGGTTCTGGTGGTTTGCCCAACCGTCCTGGGGATGTTTCAGTTTCAATCTATCCCACAGGTGATATTCGTAACATACAGACTGAGAACGTATCGCGTCCTTGGCAAAAAGACGACCCAATTGTAGAACCACAAAATGTGTATTACTTGCCTTCGGGACAGCTTGTCTTGAGTCGCGAATGTTCTCAATGATATATATGATTAACGCTTATTGCGGAGAGAGCGATCGCTCTTAAGGAATCGCTCCCTCCGAACAGATAAAGCTATCGGTAATCGCCACCATGACCATAGAAGGTTATTCCGTAAGTTTGGCAAAGATTAGCACGACTAACATCATAAGTCCCATCAGTGTAAACCGCTTTGATATCATAGACACAATGGTTGCTGTTATTACCAAACGTTATCTTTCCAGAATCGCCACTAACAATATCTGATTGGATAATGTTTCGACTCCAGTACTTTGAATCCCCAGAAGAAACATACAATTTCGTAATTTCTAATTCATTCTTGTTATGAATAACGAAGTCACGGCGGTCATCTGCTAGGGCATTTTGGTTAGCGAGTGGTAGCGTGGGTAATGCTAAAGTCATTGCGAATAAAATGTTACGAACAGAATTGGTAATCATGATAAGCTCCTTTTTTTCTCTAATAGTCTTGGTTCTCACTCCACAGCAAATTCTTGAAATTCACGTTGAAGTTTTGAATTCATTTAGAAAACTATGAGTTAATGTAAGACTTTTCTTGAATTAGCTGTGGGTTTAATAAATATATTGAAAGAATGATATAAAAATTGCATTCACCGTTTATGCATACTAAAATACCAACATTATCAACTTGGATTGTTAAAATATGCAATTCACTAGACAGAAAAGTGCAAAGTGCGAACTAATTTTTTCTGATTTTCACCCCTATTTTCCTGACACCAAGCAGTATTGGGGTTGTTGGCAGTTAAAGGTTGTATTATTTTTGACATTAATCTGGATAAATGTATTGACTGGTAAAGTTTTGTCTCAGAGTACTCCCAGTAATATTCAAGCGGATGACACGCTTGGGACTGAATCATCTCAAATCATAGAGAATTTTCAAGGACAACCACTCGAAGTCATTACTGGTGGTGCCATTCGCTCAATTAACTTGTTTCATAGTTTCAAAGAATTTAACATCAGTGAAGGAAGAGAAGCTTATTTTTTCAGTCCTAATGAGAATATCCAAAATATTCTGGCACGAGTCACAGGTAGGTGCAACCACATTTGGTGCAGGTAAGGGCGGGAATTTGACTGTCAATGCTTCAAATAAAGTGGAACTGATTGGTACCTCTGCTGATGGTCGAGCTATTAGCATTTTGAGTGCTTCTGCTGAAAGAGGCTCAACTGGCAATGCAGGGGATTTGACAATTAGTACCCAAGATTTACTCGTGCGGAACGGGGCACAGGTATTGAGTAGTACATTCCGTGTAGGAAAGGGAGGGAATCTGACTGTTAATGCTTCAAATAAAGTGGAACTGATTGGTACCTCTGCTAATGGTACTAGCAGTAGCTTAGGTACTTCTACTCAACAAGACTCAATAGAAAATGGAGGAGATTTGACGATTACCACCCAAGATTTACTTGTACGAGATGGGGCACAGGTGAGTACAGCTACATTTGGTATGGGCAAGGGAGGGAATTTGGCTGTCAATGCTTCAAATAAAGTAGAACTGATTGGTACCTCTGCTGATGGTCGAGCTATTAGCATCTTGAATGCTTCTGCTCAAGCAGGCTCAACTGGCAATGCAGGAGATTTGACAATTACCACCCAAGATTTACTCATGGGAAACGGGGCACAGGTATTTACTGGTACATATGGTACAGGCAAGGGAGGAAGTTTGACTGTCAATGCTTCTGATAAGGTGGAATTGATTGGTACCTCTGCTGATGGTCGAATTAGAAGTGCCTTAAGTACTTCTGCTCAAGCAGGTTTAACTGAGAATGCAGGTAATTTGACAATTACTACCCAAGATTTACTTGTGCAAGATGGGGCACAAGTAAATGCAGGCACATATAGAAGCGAAATTTCCACTACCGCAAGCACAGCCCAAGCAGGTGGCAATGGTAGCAACATCACAATTAATACATGCTTCTTCATTGCAGTTCCTGATGAAAAAATGTTTTTTCTTACCTATACTGAAAACGGCTAATAGCTATCGCATTCTGGAACTTGCAGCGATCGCCTTCCACACTCAACACTACTGAGAATATATCGCGTCCCTGGCGAAAGGGCGATAACTTGAACTAAATAAAGAACCGTGCAACACAACAGGTAAAGTTTGGCAGTAGCGGTGAGGTGAGTTCATCTGTAGCAAATAACGTTGTGACTAATCTCAAAATACCTTTTTCCCTTCGATACACCTCAACTTGTTGCAATCGCCAATCTAAAATCCAATATTCCTGTACTCCTCTGGAAGTATATAGCTTTAGTTTTGTCTCGCGGTCTCGCTGCTCGTTGTTCGTACCTGGTGAGAGGACTTCCACAATTAGTTCTGGCGCTCCTGTTAAATGTCCGGCATCGTCAAGTAAGATAGAGAGGCGTTCCTTGCTCACCCAGACTACATCAGGAATGACATTATCTGCATCAGTAAAAATGAGTCCTGGAGTGGGTACAGCCTCGCCCAAACCCGTTGACAGCGACCAAGCTCTTAGCTCAGCATAAGCGTTTCCACTAGCTTTTTGATGTCCCCAATGTGGTGCTCTCGTCACAAATAGCTCTCCATCAATAATTTCGTAACGATTGCCGTTATCGGGCAATAGCTCTAAGTCTCTTGTTGTCCAACGGACTCGTTCATCAATGCTTTGACTCATAGGGACTATTTTGTTGAGTAATACTGATATTGTAGCCATCTGTTCATTTTTCTGTTAGCCTTATGTGTTGCTATGGTCTTCGTGTAGCACTCTTATTAATATAGTTATTAATACCAGTATTTTAGTTTCGGCTGCAATGACCAGAAAAAATCTAGAAGCAGTGATTTTGGTCGAAATGACTTTTGCCTTTCTCAAGTTGTTAGTATCAACCTCTCGTTACTGAGATTGCAACTACTATCTAGAAGACATCTCCGGAAAAGATGTAGTGGTGATGAGCCGAGAGTGTCAGTAGTTACAAGGAATAACCACAGCGATACCGTCGGTACTTTCAGCTAACGCACAGCGCTAATACAAGATAAAATAAAAAAGGTAGTTAAAGGGTAGTATGACAGTAAAAAGCTATGCTAAAAGTATGAAAACAGTAATTACAAGAGGTGTAAGGATGGAAACTGCAATCAATAGACAAGAACTACTTCAACTGATTTATGCTCATTTAAACATAGCACCAGACAACATTTTAGAAGAAGTTCTAGAACTTTTAGAAGAAGAACAAGACCTTATAGACTATGACTTAGCAATGGAAGATATCAAAATAAATGGAACAGTTCCTTGGGAAGAACTTAAAAGAGAAATGAAAAAGGACGTAGCGTGAGTTATAAAATAGAATTTTCCAATGCAGCGTCAAAACAATTTAGAAAGTTATCGGAAAGCCTTCAGGCACGCATACAAATAAAGATTGATGAATTAGCCACAGAACCCCGCCCAAATGGGGTGAAAAAGCTAAAAGATAGAGAAAACGCTTATCGAATTCAAGTAGGTGCTTATCGAATTTTATACAAAATTGTGGACGATATTCTATTGATAAGTGTCATAAAAATAGGGCATCGTAGGGATGTTTATAAAGATGAAATTTGAAAGCGTGGTGTTCACAAAAATGAACTCTCACTACACGATAGTCATTCAATAGTGTAGCGATCGCTTCCTCTGGAGGCAGTTTACACTACCGCCATTTCAGAAGTTGAATTAGGGGCAGCAGGCTCAAAATGCAGTATCATGAATTGGTCTGGACGTAAACCAATTGACTCATAAGTACGCCCAGTGCGATCGCGCTCACTCAACTTCAAACGCATTACCACCAGCTAATACTTCCACTACTGTACCTACCTGTCCGCGTAATAGATTGTAATCGGGAAGGTCAATTGTCAATGCAACAATATCAAGTAATTTGACTGAGTTTGTAGTCATCTGAGATCGCCCTCAACAGTTACAGAGGATAGCAAGTTGTTAATTTTGGGATGTCAGAACCATCCTCAATAATCCAACCACTCCGAATGGTCTCACTTCTCCCTTGCCATTCTAGCAAGAAATCGAGCATATAGCGTTGCCCATACTTATTACGTCGTCCCAATTGGTAAGCGGAAATAAACAGAACTACGACAAAAAGTAAATATATTTTAAACTCTTACCAATGACTAAAGACAAATAACTAATGATGCTCCTAACTAGTTCATTTTAATTCTGACGAGCTACTTATTTTCTGCAAATTTTTTAGTAAAATACAATATTGTTACCCAACTATTACGCCTGTATTAAGAACTGAATGACTCGCTTTATTCATGACCAATTTGCGAAAGATTATCTCGAAGAATTATTAAATTCTTACGGGAATGTTAGCCCATCTCGTCCGGTGACTGGAGAAGTACAAGAAATAGATATTTTGTTTTTTCCTTCAATCAAACAAAATCCCAATCTAAAAGTTTTGGGATTACTTGGAAGATTTGCAGAATACCCCGCTATATTTGAACCTTTTCGGAACGCTGCATCTGAAGATGAAATCGGAGATTGCATTTTTAAATTGTGGCAGATAAAGGCTGAACTACGGCGAGAGGCTAAACGAGATAACACTTCTCGTCAGGAGTCAAATATACCAAAATTATGGGTACTCACTCCAACTGCGTCTTCAAAAGTATTATCTAGCTTTGGTGCTACTCAAAAAAAAGGTTGGTTACCTGGAGTGTATTTTACCGTCAATGCTTTACGAACAGCAATTGTTGCAATTCATCAACTTCCTGATATCTCAGAAACATTATGGCTAAGGATTCTTGGACGAGGAAGCATACAAGAAAAAGCAGTCTTAGAGTTACAATCATTATCAACATATCATCCATTCCGTCAAGCTACGCTAGAATTAGTTTACAATTTGCAGAAGAATTTAAGAGTTAGTCAACCTTTGGAACCAGATGATAGGGAGTTAATTATGCGGCTAGAACCACTTTACCAACAAGACCGAGAGCTTGCTAAGCTTGAAGAAAGACGACAAATTATTGAAAATATGCTTGAAGTCCGCTTTGGTTCACTAGATAGCGAACTGATAACTCTCGTATCAGCAATATCAACTTTACCAGCAAAAGAATTTACCCCCTTACTTATGCAACTATCTAGAGAAGAATTAATTGCAAGATTTGGTACTCAATCTTCATAAATTCTTGGAGAATATAGATGAACAACGGATATTTGTTAACCAAGTTCCACTCATAATCTTAGGATCGGAGTGAATAATTTGTCGCTCCCGTAAATGCGATTGAATGTCCATCTTTGCCATACTAGCCAGAAATCGAACATAAAAAAAGTTATGTAACCGCAGCCTGTAGCAGCCCGTAGCAGATAAATCTGTACTTTATTCAAGTGAGAACCGCTATAGTCATGTATTTTCTTACCTATATCCTGTAGCATCGGGAGGTTTACCAACTTCTTGCACCTCCTGAATGTAACGCAAAGCATCAGGTTGAGAGCCGTCGAGATCGGTAAAGCTATAGATTTGTGCCAATTGACCGCTTGAAAGGGACTGACCGTTCCATCTAGCAACTTCCAAATCACCAGCTAGATGAGCGATAGCTCGTCCGATGTAATGCGGCGTTTCAGAGATGACGAAGTGCGGTTCTTTTGCGATCGCATCGAGCCAGTTTGTTTCACTCACTCCGAAATGCTCTAGCATAATCTCCGAGCGCATCCAGCCTGGAGTCAGAGCCACAGCGGTGCAGTTATAAGGCTGAAGCTCTTGTGCTAGCGACCATGCCATACGTATTACAGAAGTTTTGGCAAGGTCGTAGAACAGTGAGAGTCGGTAGTGGGTGTCGTTGTATTCAGCTGTACCATCAGTGACTTCCACCACTAACGAGCCTGGATTTTTGATTAAAAGCGGTAGTGCAAAGTGGTTAGTAATAATGTGAGTGTCGATCGCTAACCTTAACATCCGAAGTCCTTTGTCGAGAGAGTGTTTCCACACTGGAGTATTCCACTCTGCTAAGTATTCCGCTCCCCAAATATCGTTAACTAACAAATCCAAACGACCTTGCTCGCCTTCAATACGAGCTATCAGTGCTTGCACTTGCACTGGATCTAAATGATCGACTTGAATGGCGATTCCCTGTCCGCCTGCTTGGGTCACTAGGTTTGCAGTCTCTTCAATCGTTTCGGGACGGTTGTACTCCGAGCGTTGAGTACTTGTGGTGCGTCCGGTAACATACACTGTTGCTCCTGCCGCTCCCAATTCTACTGCAATGCCACGTCCTGCTCCGCGAGTCGCTCCAGCAACGAGTACAATCTTATTTTTCAATGGCTGCATAATTGACCTGCTCCATAATCTTCGTCTTTTTGCAGCATAATTGCTATTTCCTGACATCCATTGTCATATTTAAGGATAAACTTAAAAAAAGTGTAACTATACCTCTGTCCATCCCTTGCTATGCGAGCCGATCGCCTTCTCTCCATCCTGATGCTATTGCAGGTTCATAACCGTCTGACAGCACGAGATTTGGCAGAACGATTAGAAGTTTCTGAACGCACCATTCACCGAGATATGGAGGCACTCAGTAGTGCTGGCATACCAGTCGTAGCAGAACGCGGTATTGGTGGTGGTTGGAGTTTAGTTGACAACTACCAGACTACGCTGACTGGACTCAACCTTGGGGAGATTCAAGCGTTGTTTTTGCCCAAGCCTGCTCACTTATTAGCCGATTTAGGCTGGACTCAGGCATTTGAGGCAGCCCTACTTAAGCTTTTAGCTGCTCTACCCTCTGCCAATCGTCAGCAGGCGGAAGCAGTTAGTCAACGCATCCATCTCGATCCAACGGGCTGGCATCGGTGGGAAGAGGAAATGTCAGCGTTTCCAATTCTTCAAACAGCAATTTGGCAGGAGCGGCAACTACACCTCAGCTACGAGCGCGGTGATGGCAAACTCTTAGAGCGGTTGGTCAATCCGTTGGGGCTAGTTGCCAAAGGCAGTGTCTGGTATTTAGTAGCTGCTGTGGAAGAGGACGTGCGTCAATATCGAATCTCACGGGTGCGCCATGCTGCGATCGCATCTCACTCTTGTATTCGTCCGCCTAAGTTCAACTTAGCAGAGTATTGGCAACGCTCAATGGTTGAGTTCCAAGCTAATCTACCCCAATATAAAGTTAAGGTACGTGTTGACCCAGAAGTCATACCTCGGTTGCGGTATGCTGGGTACTTTGCACGCATAGAGCAGATCGAGCCACCCGATACTGATGGCTGGATTCCTGTCTCGATTCGATTTGACTTGGAAGCAGAGGCTTGCGCCTACGTGTTGGGGTTTGGCACGCAAATGGAAGTGATTGAACCACCCCAACTGCGCGATCGCATTTTGGAACTTGCATATGCTGCGATCGCCTTCCACACTGAATGCTTATAAAAAATTAAGTAACATAGGAATATAATGCACACAGGAAATAAAAATATGCGTTCTTACGATCGAACTCCCCGACGAACTTGCCAATCAGCTCGAAGCCAGCCTCGGCGACCTGAATCGCCGTGCGCTAGAATCGTTCATTGTCGAAGCATATCGTCTCAAAATTCTTAGTGCCGCTGAAGTTCAACGTATTCTAAAGCTCCCCTCCCACCTAGCTACCGATGCTTTTCTCAAACAACATGGCGCATATCTTCACTATACTGAAGCTGACTTAGTACAAGACTTAGACAACCTCGAACGTGTGCTTAGCGAACGATGATTGTCATTTGCGACACCTCTCCTCTGTGCTACTTGTTATTAATTGGACAAGTTGGTATTTTACCGCAACTTTTTGGACGCATCATCATCCCTAATGCTGTTCGGGAAGAACTTTTAAATGAAAATGCTGATGCGATCGTCCAAAACTGGATTGCTCAACCTCCGAATTGGTTGGAAATTCACAAAGTTGAACATTTACTCTCAGATTTACCAAGCAAACTTGGTTCTGGCGAGTGCGAAGCCATTTCGTGATTCAGTCGCGTTAAAAGCAAATCTTCTCATCATGGATGATTGGGAAGCACGACAAGCAGCGACTCATCGTGGATTTACAGTCACTGGACTGTTAGGTATCCTCTATCGTGCGGGAATAAACGATCTACTTGATTTTCCCCATGCCATCTTTCAACTTCAATCTACAACTTTTCGAGCTTCGCCTTCTCTAATTGAGAGTTTCTTGAGCCGCTACAGACAGGAAAAACGTTAGTAGAAATTTTAGTGGAATACAAGAGTGTTTTGAGTCGAAGTCATTTAGGGAAATCTTTGAAAATTAAGCATTGCTTGTTTGTTTATCTTCTTCTAGCAGTATTGCTAATTTTTGAGCAGCCTCATGAGAGTTGTATAGAGACCATACATGATAAGTTTCACCAGACTGTAGCGACAATATTTACTCTTCAGTAGCCATTTCTTGAACTAAAAACTGCATCACTTTCAGTTTGTCTGCGCGAGACAGCTTTTGCAAAGTTGGTAATAAGTCAGCAATGCTCATATTCATCTACAATGTAATAACTATATACTTTTCTATTTTCTCATAGATACTATCTTTGTCCAAAAGCTTTTCCACAAATAAAAAATAAAACGAATAATTTTTTTGAAAATCTCGTCAAAACGCACAAAGTCAACATCATAGTTAGGCACACGATGCTAATACGCACGTTTTAGTTTTCAGTCTCAAATAAAAGCACAAAACTTGTAATATTTTTATTAGTCACTATAGAATAAATATTTATTTTAATCAAAATTAGAAAATCGCAGTAAGCTAATTTTATGTAAATCAACTAATTCGTTTTAAAATTATACAGAATGGTCTACAAATTTAGCTTTAATAATATATGAATTTCTGGATTTTAATAGCGGAAAGTGGCGACATTACAGAAGTACCAAAAGGCACACCTGGTGCAATTGAGGTTGCATTGGACGAACTTGCGAAGCTTAAAAAAGGAATTATGAGTGATGAGCAACTTCAAGCATCTGTCAGTAGAGGGTTTGCCAATCCAGAGCATATGGAAAAATTGCTTAAACGCAGTGATATTCCTTTGTCTAAGGTTTTTCGTGTACGTGTAAATTTGTCGTCAGCACTATCGAACAATAAAATACATAAAGAAAACTGGCAAGCTATTATCAGTAAATTAAAATCAGCTAAGACAGTAGACGAATTTGACCAAGTATTTGCAGAACTGCGTCATCCTAATCGTCTTGTACACTTAGGTATAGTGGCTGAAGATTCCTTAATTTTTACAAGTGCAAAGAAAGGGAACGACTACACGTTAGGCTTAATAAAAGTTAAAATTAATCCAGTATCTGAAGCAGATACCCTGTATATTGATAATAATGGTATTATCCACATTGATGAGGTAAAAAATACTGCTAATGCCCTGCGTGATAAACTGTTGAAAACTCCGGAGCAATTAGAGAGAATGAAGGACTGGTGCAATTTGGATTCCGTTAATAGAGAAATAGGAGTTGTCATCGAAACAGAAAATGGTTGGACAAATTTATTTGCAGCTCGTCCTGGGGAAACATCTGTATTAAGAACTTTAATTGATGAACGAGTGCCACTTACTATTGGTTCTTATAATATCAGTGTTTTTCAGATGGAACAATTATGGAATGCTGTAGCAAGAAAGTCAAAACAACTTAAAAAACAAGGCGATTGGTCAAATTGGAATGATTTTTACAACAAAATGTCAACTATTTTAGATGCAGAAACTTTTTTAGGAATTTCTCTTATATGAAAACTAACAATTTCCCGCATATGTTACCTAGACTTTCTTATCCCTGGCAGATAAGTAGTTATACACAGCGTCGCCATAAAATTCAAACACTAAATTACGGTTACAATGAGATTCAAGAAGCTCTCAATGCTTTAGAGCAATGCTTAGAAACTATTTCACTACTTACGCTTCCCCCCATAGAATCTATTCCAGAATCTATAAGGGAGTCTTGGGATTTTTCAACTGAAGAATTAGCAGAAAGGATGCCAACATTAGATGACTTCAAATTTAATCAAGTCACAGAATTTTTAAAAGAAGAAGCAGCTGAATCTATTTCTAGACAAATGATTGAGGATGTCGCAGCATGGTGGATTTGGTCAGTAATACAAGATATTATTAAAGTAATTTTAAGATGGCTGGAAGACTCTTTGAGGAAGATAAATAATGATGTTTTAGTTTCACGTTTTCTTAATATTGCTCAACATTATTGGCTGCGTATTGAATCACATTTAGCAGAATCTCTCTTAAGCCGTAGTGCTATTATAGGTTGGGAAAAAGCTTTACCTCTTCTTGAATCTGTAGAAACTAACGCGCAAGCTTTGTCAAAAGTAAAAGCTACAGCACAAGATTATAAAGAATTGATATTAAGAGTTAGTCATAAAAATTCAAGTTTTGGTTAGGTAGGAACAAACAAAAATTATCCACGACTAAAAGCTTTCTGCATCTGCGAGTGCGGTTGGAGTAATTTTAACGAGGTATTCCATTTCATGTTTCAAGCGTAATTTCTAAGTCTCTGAAGTTTAGACTAACGCATGACAAAATGACTCAGCAGTAGTGAGTTGACAAGTTACACGTCCCACAGTAGAAAAACTAAAAGGTTAAGCGGACTTGGGTTGTTCTTTTTTTGGTGTAGTAGTACTTTTTCTGACTACAGGATAGCGAATTCTACGTAGGCGGGCTTTGCCAGTAGGCCAGCCAGGTGACTTTCCACGGGGTTTGGGTGGATGTGATGGTGTACTAATCGCGGCGAAAACTCCGGCCATTGCCTGAGCCACCCGTCCTGGCGACAACTTGGACTGTTTCTTTTGCCAAGGTAAAGGATTGTCATGTACAATCCCATGTGCAAGCCAGAGTTGCCAAGTCATCAGGGGTAAAAGGTCGCTCCAGGTTTGACATTGTTCTGGAGTACTCAGTTGGGGCAAAGTCCAATGCAAGCGTTGTTTTGCAAAACGATACCAGTGGTCAATGGCAAACCGACGGCAGTAAAGCTGCCAGAATGAGGATAAAGCAGGCATCTCTAGTCCTACCCATGCCAGCCATAAAGGTTTGGTTTTTGGCACACCAAACTCATCTAAGCGCTGAATTTGAATCAAATTCATGGAATGATCTTTGGACTGTTGGAAATGAAGATTACACCAGAGACGGATAGATAATCGACCCATTTTTGAGTCGTTGACCTCGACGATTTGGTCAGCTGCCCACCAGGTAGTAGAGTCATTGAGTTTAAATTTATCACCGGGGGCGACTGTAGACGGGGTTAAGCCGGGATACGCGCAAAATAGGACATATTGTAAATAAATGTTACACAACCTACTTTCTTGCTTTACTAACTTGCCCCTATATGGTATAAAATGCGACAAAAGAGTTAAGCTTGAAAATGACTTGCACGGGTAAGAATCATGGCAGATTCGGTCAAAATATTTAATGAGTATTCAAATCGAGACTTAGAGCAACGGAAGGTTTGGTACACGCCAGTTGTGGAAGCTTATGATCGAGGCAGACCCCGCTATCCTGAAGCACTAATACAGCGAGCGATTGAAGCCGCTCACCTTTCCCCTGACTCAACCATTCTCGAAGTCGGATGCGGGTCAGGAATTGCGACGATTAACTTTGCTCAGTTGGGATGTGCAATCGATGCGGTAGAACCGAATCGAGATTTCTACCAAGTTGCAGCACGTCGTCTTGCAGCATTTCCGAAGGTTCAACTCTTTCAGGAATCCTTCGAGGAGTGGCAAGTTCAACCACAAGCGTATGAAATTGTACTAGCAGCAAATGCTTGGCACTGGATATCATCCGGTATCAAATATGTGAAAGCATCACAGACGTTACGAGAGGATGGTTCTCTCGTTTTACTTTGGAACCTGACGCTTGAGCCAAGTCATGAAGTTCATCAAGTCTTGAATCAGGTTTATCAAGCTTACGCGCCCGCGAGCGCACCTGAGTACGAAGGTCGAGAGAAACAAGCTGAAATTGCCGCAGGCTTGGGAAAACCTGTCGGGGATTCAGGATTGTTTGAGCCTCCCTCCACAGAAATCTTCCCTTGCGAACAAACCTATAGCGTTGATCGGTATCTCGATTATTTGAGTAGCGGTTCACAATACGTAGCCTTAGAGTCGCAAGTGAGAGTAAATCTATTTTCGGGATTGAGAACTGCGATCAAACAGCAATTTAAGGGCGAAATTCACCTGTTTAACTTAGCTGCATTTCAAATTGCGCGGAAGATCTAAATATTATACCGCAGACATTAGATGAGATTGGGGCTTTTATTTTAACTTAACCGACTCCAGCATCCAATGAAAGAGCCAAAACACGCCTAATAATCGTTGTTTGAGTTCTTTCGGTGATTGCATTTGGACAAGGCTGACGATCGCACGCCTCTGATATGTCTGAGATTTTTCAGCCAAAACTGTCTTAAAATTATCAGTTTGATTTTTCCTTGATATCACATCATAAAATTTAAAGCAACTTTTTTAACATAACTTTGTATCGTGTCCCATTTTGCACGTATCCCGGCTAGACCCCGTTCTCAAAAGAACTAGAGAAATCTTTTCGTTTTGCCAAATATCTTCAGGAAAGATGAATTTTTGAAAATGATTTTATCAAAAACCATCTGCATCGGAGCGAATCAAAGTATGTTCACTGTGTCCATGTTTTTTCAAACATAAAGAAGGACTTTGATTCGATGTTGCGTCAGAGATATGAAGTGGATAAAGAATTTATTATTTTGATTCAATTACTTGGAGAACTGGATGATTCCATGTCAAAAATTGATAAGATTTAAAAAAGCTCGTCATTGGCACCCAGGGCGTTGAGGGACGTATCAGTTTTCTGAAACGCTCCTTTGGATTAGAACGTTGTTTGTATCGGGGAGAACCTGGATTTTCTCGTTGGGTTGGCTGGGGAATTATTGCTCATAATTTAACTATTATGGGTCGCTGTCTCGTCCAAAACGAATCCTCAAAAAATCACAAGTCTAGAAGTTGAAAGCTCACCACAACTCAATCTAAGTGTTTAGAAAGATGGAATGACAAACTCCTCTATCATCAGTCTCTTCCAAAATATTTATAGCCAGTCAACCACAAACTTTTGGTCAGCTTCTCTCTAATTTTCCGAACACATAATCACAGTCAACACGATTTGAATCTCACTTTTGTTGAGTTTAGTCCCCATATATTAATACTGATGATTTATCAAGTTTTGTCACTAATTTGTTCAAGAGTTTCGCACCGGAAACTAGTCTAAAGTCCAGGAGTAAGTTGTTAGTTGAAATCGCTATAGCAGTCGTAAATGATATCATGTCCGGGTGAACACTTATAAAAAACGAAGAACCTCACCCGCCTACGGCACCCTCTCCTTATTAAGGAGAGGGTATTAAGCGGACTTGATATGATTGTTCAAGAAGGCAGAGGGCAGAAGGGAGCCAATTGGAAGGGGATTGAAACCCCTCCCAATTGGGAGCTACCAAATCTTCGATTTGGAGGGGGCTTCATACCCTTACTCCTTTCAGTCGTGGGCAGAGGTCGGAGGCATTCCTTCTGCCTCCTGCCTCCTGCCTCCTGCCTTTCCCGGTGAAAAACAAGATCCCCGACAACTCTTACGAAGTTGGGGATCTGAAGGCTAATCAATATTCAAACCTTGAAAACTGCGACAAGATAGCGATTATCCGCCCAAAGCCGCTGTACCGAGACATAAACCAAAAGCAACACCAGCCAGCCTTACTGGGGAAGTAAGCTGCTGGCTGGTAATAAAATTATTCGGATGCGAGGTAAGCACAAATGTTTATCGGGTCAATTGACACTTTGGGAGCAGTGCCAGGTATTGATACGCCTGCGAATAGTGTGTTTTTGATGCACCTTATAGTATGAGAGGGTTATTTGGTAATCAAACCCTCCTTACAGCTCAGCATAAACTCCAGGGATTATAATCTGTGCCAGAAATGAAACTTGTACTTCCCCTCCCCCGACGTGTGTTCCAGCTCCCCCGGCTATTGTCTTTAATTCCTCATCTCCGAGTGAGTCTGACAATTCCCAATTTCCAAAAAGTTCCCGTCCTTTGGAGGCTTCAGTTGTATTGGTTACTGCTTTTTGTTTGTTCATTTTGTTAAACATAACGTTCCTGTGTTTTGTGAATGTTAAATAGTTGTTACATCGCTAATTTACACAATTACAACTTGATGAGCAATACCTTTTTTAAATGTCTTACTTTTCCTACTTTTCCTACTTTCTTTTCCTACTTTTATTACTTTCTCCACTTTGATTAGTCAAAAAATTTTACTTCAATAAAAACTGTTTAAAAGGATGTTTTAAAAGCTGATTTTTATGTATCCTGGCGATTAAAATCACGGCTATACAGACAAAACCTGGCTTCGCAGGTTCTGAAACTCTTAATTTTTCATTAGTCCACGGAGGTGGACTTTGCCTGTGTAGTAGCGTTCGCGTAGCGTGCGCCTTAGCGCATATTATATTCGCCCAATACTTTTGAAACTTTCAAGTACAATTATCAGAATAAGCTTGTGTAGACATCAGTTGAGTTTGGATTCAAATGCACACGCTTCAAGTCAATATTCAAACGAGAAAACTGCGACAAGATAGCGATTATCCGCCCACTAGCTGTACTGAAGCCTTGCTCTGTAGCTTCTAGCAACCCCTGCGCGACAATTGAAGTGCGATTCGTTCCAAAGCTTTCTTTGACAGCAAATTTTTGGTCTGGTTCCTCAGCCAATCCTAACCCTGGTGCTAGTTGCAAGGTGAATAGCGGCACTTCTGACTTAAAATACGATTCGTTCTCTTTGTAAACAGTTGTTATTACCTGCTTAATTCGGTCATATTGACTTTTCTCAAAATACAAAACTCCTGAATCATAGCGCTCATAGTCTTTTGGGTTGTATAAAACTTTAAAACTAAAAGGAATCGCTATTTCATTTAAGCGCCGCGTTAGGCTTCCCATCACCGCAACAGCACCAGATGGAGTCAAATTGAAATAAATTCGTACTAATGGTAGTTGACTTTTTGTATCCGACCGACTTTTTAACCCCTGATTGCCAACCGCCATGTAAAAGCCATTTTGCACTCGATTCTTAGGCAAAAGGACAGCGACTACATCACCCACACTCGCTGTATGTTCAGTAGATTGAAGATGGCGCAACTTCTCGATATGTAGCCTCAAATTATTTTTACTGACTGCTAATGTACCATCAGTTTCTTCTTTGACAACAGACCAACCACGGTCAAAGTGACCTTCTCCACAATTACTTTTATGCAATTGCTCATAAAAGTCCACATCTACCCCTAAATAAGTATTATTTTCTAAAGTTGGGGGCAAATTATTTCCCGACCCATCTAGTGCTAACGCACGTCGCAGAGAACCGTTGTAATATATGCCGTAGAGAAAATTCTGTAATTGCAGACTCAGATATTTTTGCTGCATTTGCGGATTGAGTTTCTGAAAACGGGCAGCTGCCTCAACTGGCAATTCCAATGGTTTGTAATCGGGATGAGATATCGAAAAATTTGCTCCAATTTCCACTTTATGAGCAATATCTTCTAAAACGGACACTAATCGCTCACTTACCCCAGCCTGAATCAAAGTTTGAGTAGAATCGGAATGCATAATTATTGGCAGAATTTTCTCAAAAAGTACATTCATTCAACTTAATTCAACAGCAGTACCAAAAATCGTTGGCATTGACTGTTGTGGATTGCATAATAACGTCTTCGCAACCTGCAACATAGCAATACCCGTATTGCTAAAAGATTTTTGATGCTGAATTGTTGCCTGAATCTGTTGAATCAAAGCAAAACCCACATATTGCACCACTCGCTGCCAGAAATCGGGGCGATGTTCTAAAATTTTGGGAAACGTATTCTCATAAGCATAAGCCAATGCAGCGATTGAAGGCTGAACCTGTTCCAAAGGCGTCACAGCCAAGCCTAAAGATTCCTCAAGACTTAAAGACTTGCTGATAACTAAGCTATCCAGCCAGATTAGCACATAGCTACTAATGAGAGTTCCTAAATCCATTGCTGGATCTCCCCACGCAGAACGTTCCCAATCAATCAGCCGTATAATATTTGTACCCCCATGCTGCCAATTGTTGTGCAAAAGAATATTATTCAGTTTTAGGTCATTGTGAGTCAGACAACTTGCACTAAAAGTACTACCTAATTGGGCGATCGCTTGCCCCAAACTATCATACCGCTGGTAGAGGGCAAAAAACTTCAACCCCTCATCTGGTACTGAACCAAAAATTTCTGGCGGAATCCTTTCTAAGCTGCCGATCAAATTCTTTACAAACTCAGAGGCAGATTTTTGAGAATTTTTCTGGAAAAATTCTTCATATTCCAGGCGGTTGAAAGTGTCACGATGAATAGTTGCAAGTATTGTACCAATAGCGTTCGCGATTTCAGTGTTGAAGCTATTTTCCTTTTGGTAAAAATTACTTAAATCGTCATAGTCATCTCTATAAGTCTGGACAATAATAGAATTCTCTTTGTCAAAATGCAGCACCTCTGGCAAAAATAAGCGTAGGTGATTGAGTTGGTGAAAATCGCTGTAAAATTCTTTCAGCAGCCACTCACCCAAAAACTCACCCGCTGCTTTCCCTTGTTTATGCGGCTCTTGCTTAACCAAAAGCTTACGAGTGTCATTTAAAGTTACTAATAAGTTAAAGTTTTTAGCTACAAGTGGCTCTACCTTACTGGTTGCTTGTTCGGAATTATTGCACAAGCCATGCTCAACTAAATACTCGAAAACATTATGGGAATTTAACAGGAATGGCATAAGTATACACTGGTAACAGAAATGGTTGCAAAAACTATTGAAATGCGATCGCTCAAGCCGTAGAAGGTTAAGTAGTTTTGCATAACCCTTGGTATTGTAATAGATATATGGAAGTCCTGTATAGACAAATGGAGTAACTTGTTAGTTGAAATCTCTATAGTAATCCTATTTGATTTATAAAAATCGCACATGCTCAAATTCCCGACTTCTTTAAGAAGTCGGGAATCTTATATCTTGCACCTGTAGGGATAACCCGTAAATCAAGAGGCAAAAGTGTAACAAGGCAAAATAAAAGAAACTTAAGTACTCTATCGTTATTAATTTTTCTAAAATTAGTAGTGTTATCGCGTAGAAATACTCCAAGCGCTATCAAACAATTGAACTGAATAACTGGACTTTAGACTAGAGAAGAGCGATCGTTAAAAAATAAGTATGCAAAAAATGAAGGGATGCTTGTAATAACAAGCACCGCAGTAGCGGAAGATGAAAGAAGCACTACCAACCTTCATCTACCGTTATGGATGTTTTTGCACAATTGAGAGAGTTCCGTCAAGCAGCTTATGATTATTTATGCTGGGCAAAGGATGCAACATTTGAATTGATGGATGCAATATTGCTCACACGTAACGCATACAGTCTGGCAGATTTATCGATGTGTCCAGCATTCCGTCGTCAGTGGCCAAGTATCTATGAAGCAATACAGGATACAAGACCACAGCGTCACAAATTGATGCGACTATACGCCAAAAACATCCCAAAACAAGAACGTATTATCCTAGCAGGAGATTATACTGCATGGTCAAGACCTGATGCTCCGACTCTTCGAGAAAGAACATACGAGCATTATACTACTGGTGGAAGAGGTAGTCGTCCCATTACCGCAGGATACGGATACAGTACCATAGCCTGGATACCGGAAACTGAAGGCAGTTGGGCATTACCATTAAGACATGAGCGCATTACCAGTTGGGAAAATCCGATAGATAAGGCTGTATGGCAGCTAAAACAAGTGTGTCAAGATTTACCATCGCGACCAATCACATTATGGGATACCGAGTATGGATGTGCGCCATTCGCGATCAAAACAGCCGATATTAACGCCGATAAACTAATGCGGTTGCGCTCCAACCTATGTTTATGGGGAGAACCACTACAATATTCGGGACGGGGAAAACCAAGAGTACACGGAGATAAATTTAAACTAAACGATGCCAGTACATGGTCTAACCCGGAACAAACAATTGAACTTGAAGATACAAAGCTGGGTAAAGTCAAAATTCGCTTGTGGACAAGAAAGCATTTTCGTCTTTCCCCACACCATCCAATGTCTATTATACTGGTGGAAAGGCTTCAAGAGGATGGCTCCCCACGAGTCCATAAACCAATGTGGTTAGCATTTTTTGGTGAGGAAATGCCACCTCTGTCTGAACTGTGGAAACTTTATTTACGACGTTTTGCAGTTGACCACTGGTATCGGTTTATTAAACAACGTTTGCATTGGACTCTACCTCAGCTTTCCACTCCCCAACAATGTGACCGATGGAGCGACTTAATGCCACTTATGACTTGGGAGTTATGGTTGGCGCGTGATATCGTCAATGACAATCCCCTCCCTTGACAGAAACAAATCAATAAACTTACCCCAGGACGAGTTGCACAAGCTATGCCTGGGATTTTGGTCAGAGTTTCTACTCCTGCCAAACCACCAAAACCACGTGGTAAATCTCCTGGTTGGAAGAAGGGACAGTCTCGCTAACGTAGAATTCGCTATCCCATAGTTAAAAAACGTACTTCATATTCACGTAAAGCCGAGCCGAAACCTGCTTGATTTGAAATCTTTCTATTTTTTTAGTTTGCTTCTTTTCAACTCAGGGAAGCTGAGTCATTTTGTGCTTTTTAGTCTAAAGTCCAGTAAGTCTGCATAGGTAGAAAAATGTATTCTTTGTTGCAGGTCTAGGCAATTCAATTTTCAAACAAAAGGTGGTATCGTCAATAATGGGTAGTTTAAACAGTGTGGTCTATTTAAACGCAATTGGCTGTGAGAGATTAGCAATCAATCGCTGATATGATTTTGGGGGACTTTTATGGCTCAGTGTTCGCAGCGACGGAACTGGAAATTATTGCTGGTCAGTACATTGGTGTTTTGTGGAGTCAGCACCAACTCTAGAAATTGTGCTCTAGCCCAACTCGCACCGGATACCACTTTAGGTGCTGAAAGCTCTGTTGTTACTCCCAATATTCTTATCAACAATCTGCTTAGCGATCGCATTGATAGCGGAGCGATTCGAGGAGCAAACCTATTCCATAGTTTTAGTGAATTTAATGTTGATAATCAACGGGGTGTGTACTTCACCAATCCTGTTGGCATCCAGAACATTTTGAGTCGTGTGACGGGGAATAATCCCTCCAATATTCAAGGGACGCTCGGTGTATTGGGTAATGCCAATCTGTTTCTAATTAACCCAAATGGAATCATTTTTGGGCAAAATGCCAGTTTGGATGTGAATGGTTCGTTTGTGGCGACGACAGCGAACGGGATTCAGTTTGGAAACTTAGGGACTTTTAGTGCGACAAATCCAGAAGCACCTTCATCGTTACTGACTATTAATCCTTCAGCGTTGTTGTTTAATCAGATTAATCAAACTGCATCGATTCAGAATAATTCAATTGCAGATGCAGGAAAAGACCCTGCAGGTATTGGCACCATTGGTTTGCGGGTTCCAGATGGTAAGAGTTTGCTGCTTGTTGGTGGTAATGTCAGCATGGACGGGGGAGAATTGAATGCTTATGGTGGGCGAATCGAGTTGGGAGGATTGGCTGCTCCTGGTAATGTAGCACTTTTGTCAGATGGTAATAATTTCAGGTTAACCTTTCCTGAAAATGTTCCGCGAGCAGATATATCTCTGACCAATGGAGTTGGGGTATATGTGGAAGCTGCTGGTGGTGGAAGTATTGCTATCAATTCCCGCAATTTAGAGATTTTAGACGGTAGTGAAATTGTTGGAGGGATCGGACCAGGTTTAGGGACAACAGGAACTCAGGCAGGAAGTATCACAATTGATGCTACAGGGCAAATAAAACTTGCAGGGACAAATAGCGTAATTGCCAACGCAGTTCGAGAAGAAGCAGTAGGTAATGCTGGTAATATCACGATTAAAACTGGCTCTCTTTCTGTGACTGATAGTACTCAAATTAGTTCGTTCACCCGAGGACAAGGAAATGCTGGAAATATAACGATTCAAGCAAGAGATGCAGTCACTTTTGATGGAGGACTTTTATCAAGCGGAGTTGATAGCAGTGCAGTGGGGAATGCTGGAAAAATTGACATCACTACTGGTTCGCTTTCTCTAACAAATGGCGCTCAAATAATTTCCTTAACTAGAGGACAAGGGAATGCGGGCAATATAACCATTCAGGCAAAGGATGCAGTTACTTTTGACGGCTTTAAATTTTTGAACGATAAAAGTAGTTTTTTTACAGTCTTACTGAGTAATGTGGAGGCTGGTGCAGTAGGCAATGGTGGTAATATCGATATCACTGCCGGTTCATTATCTCTAACTAATGGTGGACAATTATTGGCTGGAGTGAATGGAAAAACTAATACGCTTCCCGGTGGGCAAGGTACTGCTGGTAATGTAAAGATCAACGTGCGTGACTCCTTTACAATCTCTGGGACAGATAGCAGAATTTCTGGACGTTTGGATACTGGAGCCGTAGGACGAGGTGGAGATATCAACGTTCAAGCTGGAAATGTTTTTGTAAAAGATGGTGGGGAAATCGCTGCTTTTACTGACGGGAAAGGGGATGCAGGTAACATTTCCATTGGATCTCGTAATGTAATTTCTCTAGATAGAAGTGCCGTTGCAAACTTAGTTCTTAGTCGTGAAGCTATTGGTAATGCAGGAAAAATTGACATTACTACTGGTTCACTTTCTCTAACAAATGGCGCTCAAGTAAGTTCTTCCACTCGTGGACAAGGAAATGCGGGAAGTATCACCATTCAGGCAAAGAATGGGGTTACTTTTGACGGATTCCAATTCTTTGACAATAAAAGTAGTATTTCCTACACGGCAATACTTAGTGAGGTGGACGCTGGTGCAGTAGGTAATGGTGGTAATATCAATATCACTGCTGGCTCATTATCCTTGACAAATGGCGGAACATTACAGACTGGTATTCGTGAAAAATCTGAGACTCTTCCTGGTGGTCGAGGTATCGGTGGTACAGTAGATATTAACGTGCGTGATACACTGACAATTTCTGGCGCAGATAGTAGCATCCTTGGAAGTTTAGGTACTGGTGCAATTGGGCGTTCTGGGGATATCAAAGTTCAAGCTGGAAATGTTTTCGTAAAAGATGGTGGGGAAATAATTTCTAGCACTTTTGGTAAAGGGAATTCAGGTAATATTTCTATCACAGCCCGTGATGCCATATCTCTAGATAAAACATCATATATTGCTAACAGTATCCAGCGTAAAGCAGAGGGTAATGCTGGAAAAATTGACATCACAACTGGTTCGCTGACTGCAACTAATGGCGCTCAAATAAATAGCTTTACTCGCGGACAAGGAAATTCAGGAAATATCACGATTCAAGCCAGGGATACAGTCATTTTTGATGGGAAAGGTGATAATGGATTTCCCAGTGCTTCATTTAGTAATGTTTTAGCTGGTGGAGTGGGTAATGGTGGGAATATTAGTATCACTGCCGATTCATTATTTTTGACAAATGGTGGAACATTAGAGACTGGTATTCGTGGAAAATCTGAAACTCTTCCTAGTGGTCAAGGTACCGGTGGTACAGTAGATATCAACGTGGGTGATGCACTGACAATTTCCGGTGCCGATAGCCGCATCCGTGGAAGTTTAGAGACTGGTACAATTGGGCTTTCTGGGGATATCAAAGTTCAAGCTGGAAATGTTTTCGTAAAAGATTGTGGGGAAATAATTTCTAGCACTTTTGGTAAAGGTAATGCAGGTAATATTTCCATTACAGCTAGTAATGCCATATCTCTAGATAAAACATCATATATTATTAACAATGTCCAGGATCGTCAAGCTGAAGGCAATGCTGGAAAAATTGACATCACAACTGGTTCGCTGACTGCAACTAATGGCGCTCAAATAAATAGCTTTACTCGTGGACAAGGAAATTCAGGAAATATCACGATTCAAGCCAGGGATACAGTCATTTTTGATGGGAAAGGTGATAATGGACTTCCCAGTGCTTCTTTTAGTGATGTGCAAGCTGGCGCGGTGGGTAATGGTGGCAGTATAAATATTACGGCTAGCAACTTGTCTCTAACAAACGGTGGACAATTAGGGGTTGGTGTCTTCGGAACCTCTGACAAACTTCCACCTGGAGAAGGTAATGGTGGCATCATAAACATAAACGTGCGCGATACACTTACCCTTTCAGGGACGGATAGTAGTATACGATCGGGTTTAGGTATTGAAACTTTAGGGCGTAGTGGCGATATTGAAATTAAAAGTGGGAAAGTTGAAATCATAGACGGTGGAATTATCACTAGTCGTAGCAGAGGAAGAGGTGCAGCAGGCAAGATTGATATCAAAGCTAACTCTGTCCGCCTCAATAACGGTCAAATCATTGCCCAAACAGCTTCTACTGATGGAGGCAATATCAATTTAAACCTTGGACAATACTTATTTCTACGCGATGGAAGCCAAATTTCCACTACCGCAGGAACAGCCCAAGCGAGTGGTAATGGTGGCAACATCACAATTAATACACCCTTCCTCATCGCAGTTCCTAATGAAAACAACGACATCACAGCCAATGCCTTTAGGGGTACAGGTGGTAATATTAACATTAATGCTCGTGGAATTTTTGGTATTGAAGCGCGTTCCCAAACATCAAACCAAACAAATGATATTACTGCAAGTTCAAACCTTGGCTTACCGGGAACTATTAATGTTAATTCTCCTGATAACAGTTCCATTCAAAATAGTCTCACCGAACTCCCCACAAACGCGATCGATACCAACACACTTATCGCTAATAGTTGCATAGTCCGCAGTCAAAAAAAACAACAGAGTAGTTTCACCATTACGGGTACAGGTGGTTTACCCCATCGTCCCGGTGAAGTGTCAGTGTCAAGTTATTCTACAGGTGATATCCGTAATGTCACGATTGAAAATACATCACATCTTTGGAAAAAAGGCGACCCTATTATTGAACCACAAGGAGTTTATCGACTCTCAAATGGTCAATTGGTAATGAGTCGAGAGTGTCAGTAGTTACTGTCAAAAGTCCTTTGTCATTGGTCATTGGTAAAAGTTTCAAACTTGTTTACGTTTTGTAACATAGTTTAGGGCAAAGATGGAGATGATGCTAGATCTTATCAGGAAAAAGACGTAAAAAATGCAATTTGATTGGGTAGAAACAATTAGAAAAGCTCGGCAGGAGGAAGAACAAAAATGAATTCTCACTACACTATAGTCATTCAATGGTCTAATGAAGATAACTGTTATGTCGTTAGTTTTCCCGAGTGGGGAGAGTTCTGCCATACTCATGGAGATACATACGAAGAAGTACTGCAAAATGCTCAAGAAGTTCTAGAAATGTTAATTGAAACATCTATAGACGTCGGTGAACCTTTGCCAGAACCAAAAACTCTGGGGCAATCTTTCCAAGTCCAAGTCGTCTAAAAATAGGAAGTCTGCCCTCATGTCGTTAGCAGAATTTTTGCTAGAATAAAAACGCCGACTTTTTAAGAATTAGGTTAACGGATAGCCAGATCGATCGCTTGGACATCACTCTGTAAATATGTTGAGCGATTAGTCCCTTTCCGCCATAAGATTACCGATCTTCTTCTCCTCCTTCTTCGTGCTCTTTGCGTCTTTGCGGTTTATTTAATTAAGTAATCTCCCTTGCGGGATAGGAGTAGTCGAGTATAGTCGCTCTTGTATGTCAGCGAGGTCTTTCATTACATTACGGAGAATTTGAACTGTGTACACCTATACCTCTATACCCAATTCCGCTTTCGCTTGCTCCCAAAGAATAGCCTCCCCCTTTTGTTCTCGTACTTGACAAATTTCTTCGGCGTCTTCTAAGTCTTCTAGAAGAGTCAACAGTTGTTCCCAATCTTCTAAACTGAGGAGTACGGCAGACTTCTTTCCTTCGGCATTAATGACAAACTGAACTTTCTGTGATAACTGTATGGTGTTCATCGTTTCATTACATTGTAATCTTTCACTGAAATATTTGAGGGAGTGCAATGCCTGACTTTACCCAATTGTAGAACCGTAAAATGTATATTACTTGCCTTCGGGACAGCTTGTCTTGAGTCGCAAATATTCTCAACAATTATAAATTGAGTTAAATGCGATAAGCCGGGTACGGCTTGCGCTTCGCGATAAGCCGGGTACGGCTTGCGCTTCGCGAACGCAAATGCTGAATTTTTTTGTAATGCAAGTACTCAAAGCTAAAATAGTGGTATTTAATCGCAATGCTTGGCAAGGAGTTTTCCTATATGCCCCATGCCCTTAAAGCCATTTATCGTAATGGCACGTTTATTTTAGAAAGATCGTGTGATTTGCCTGAAGGGGCTGAGGTAGAACTGCTCATCCAATCACCTCAAACTGTGTTACCACTAATCGCCGATCCTTCAACTAAGCAACGTTTTTTACAAGCTTTAATTGAGCGGATGCAGCAGAATCCGATTCCACTCAATGCTCCTCGTTTAACACGGGAAATGCTGCATGAACGCCGTTGACACCAACATCTTGATTTACATTAACTGTAAGAGAGCTACAGAAATAAAAAAGAACTCACCTAAGCAGTCCTGAATGATTCAAGATGGGCGATTAACCTAAATTCATCTTAGAATCAAAATACTGATTAAAAAACACGACTACCATGAGTGCTCATCCCCTCCTCAAAATTGAAATTTCTCAACTTAGTATCGCTGAGCGCATCCAACTAGCCGAAGATCTCTGGGACAGTATCCTAGAGCAGCAAGACGAAGTTCCTTTAACCGACGCACAGCAGCAAGAACTCGATCTCCGCCTAGAAAGATATCACCAAGAACCTACCTCTGGCTCGACATGGGAGGAAGTCAAGCAAAGATTAGGCTTTTCCCTATGAGCTATAAACTTATCATTCGTCCAGAAACAGAATTGGATATTCAAGACGCTTTTGAGTGGTACGAAGCACAAACTTCAGGGTTAGGCTCTGAGTTTGTCCGAGCAGTCGATACTTGTTTATCTGGGATTGGACGTAACCCCCTCATCTATCCAATGATTTACAAACAAGCACGACGAGCATTAGTTCGACGTTTTCCCTATGGTATCCTTTACGTGTTTGACCAAGACATCGTTTCTGTCATTGCCTGCTTTCACAGCAAACGTAATCCTAAATCATGGCAAGATAGGCTTTAAAGACTATCACGTTTTCATCTGCGTGCATCCGCGTGTATCTGCGGTTCCATAACTTTTTTATGAATTGCATCCAAGTAAGAACAAAGAAATTTTATTCAGATCGCAAAAATTTTTCTAGCTTCACCACTAGCTTTTTACCATACAGATCGCCGAACCAATTTAGCAGATGTACTTCTACACATGGATAAGCGCTATTCATCGTCGAACCGTTGCTTATATTCATCACACCTGGGTAGGTAAGGGGAATAGCATCTAATGTCTCATCTATGTCAAAAACACGGACAGCATAAACACCTGGGCGGGGTAAAAATTTTTCTTTTGGTAGTTGCAAGTTAACGGAGCAAAAATCAGTGGTTTTGCCACTAAATCTTTGACTTTTAACGACTTCTCCAATAAGGGTGTAAGGTCGTCCTAGCAGTTGATTTGATTGTTGAATGTCGCCTCTTTCCAAATGGTGGCGAATCAGTGAACTACTAATAGGTTCTTCTGTAGTGTCTGTGGAAAAATCTCCTGCACAAGTTGTGTGCAAGGGAACGATGGTGACGGGGATGTCATATTGAGCAGCGAGGAATTGCAAATCCTTGGCAGTACCACTGCGCTTTCTGCCAAAACAGAAATCTTGCCCGACGCTAATATGCCGACATTGCAGTTGTTGTACTAAAATCTTTCTGACGAACTCTTCAGGAGTCAAAGCAGTCAATTCTTTGTTAAAGGGGAGTAATACCAGTTGTTCTACTCCAAGCGATCGCAACAGCTGGACTTTTTCATCTAATGGTGTTAACAAAGCATGGGTTCGTCCTGTAAAAAACTCTTGTGGATGAGGATGAAAGGCGACAACTGTAGGGTAAACATATTCTTTGGCAAAGGTGAAGGGTATCTCCTCAAGCAACTGACTCCTTTTGTTGGCTAACCCATGAAGAGCAGATGGTCGGGAAACACCAGTCGAGCATTCCCCGCACCTGACTTGATTCAAAACAGGTTGAATGACCCGTTGATGTCCGCGATGCAAACCATCAAACTTTCCGAGAGCAACAGCGGTTGGGGTTAACGCCTCAGAAGTAGAGTAAGCCACTCTCACATTATTGGTATAATTTGCTATTTTTTCCATCACTATTACAGTATTTCTTAAATAAATCCACTGGCAATTCCTCGTCTTTTTTCTCTGCGCTCTGGTGCGCCCTCTGCGGTTTATAAGTAATTTAACCGCCCAGACGCAGAGTACACAGAGAGAAGGGAGTAATTGAGTCTTGGAATTTGACTCAATTACTACGGCTGAAAATTACGCACTAACCAATTGCTTCTGCTTCACAGTATTGATAAGTTCTTGGATAGAAATTTGTAATCTTTCCTCAATCTCAGTGTCTAATTGAATATGTCCTTGCTCATCAAACTGGATTTGTGAACTAACAACGTAAACGCCTCTAAGGATGTGGGTGGCTCCCATTGTTGAGAACAAGGGCTTCATCGCATAGTCAATTGAGAGTAAATGGTTGATTGACCCACCTGTTGCAATTGGTAGAATAGTTTTTCCAGCAAAAGCATACTGTGGCATCAAATCTAACAAAGCTTTGAGCGCTCCTGTGTAAGAGGAATTATAAACAGGTGTGGAAATAATAACTGCTTTGGCTTCCTTTATCAGAAACTGTAGTTCCTTCAGCTTTGGACTTTCAAAATTGCTGTATATCAGATCCTCTGGTGGTAAGTCGCGGACTGTAATAGACGCTGTTTCTAATCCATGTTTGACAATTAGCTCTTCAGCATATTTCAATATTGCGCCAGAGCGAGAAGTAAGGAAAGCATTGCCGTGAATGGTAATAATTTCATGCATGATTGTGAACCAGGGGTTGGGGGACGGGGATTAGGGAAGAAGAATTTTCATTGGTTCTGGTGTACGAAAGTGTATTTTTAGCGAGAGAGAGAGAGTTATTTTCGCTAAGATACTCCGATCGCTCTTGAGACTCGATAGCGTATGTTAAATATTCATACTGAGACGGTAAGGTAGCAATTAAATGCTTGGCTCTTTGTTTGATAGCATTAAATGCAATGATGGCGCTGTGTTCGTCTATATGATTCAAAGCAGGTAAATTGTTTAGAGGTACGTGATTGAGTCCAAGCAACATGACAGAATAAGAGTAAGACTCGAAGCCGTGATAATTTGGATTGATGTTCTTGTTGTTTGGCAATCGAGTTTTCCACAATCGCAGTTTTTCACTCAGTTCTTCCGGAACCCTGATTTCGTGCTTTGTTGCTTTCCAAAACGGCGTATCCACTCTGTCACTAGCACAGTAATGCATTACCAAGAAGTCACGAACACCATCTATGCATTCAGCGATAGTTTTGTTGTAGCTTTTAATCAATTCCTCATTAAAGGTTTTGTCTGGGAAGTGACCGATCAACTCTTCAATACCATGTTGGATAAAGAATATGCCAGTAGACTCTAAAGGCTCCACAAATCCACTGGATAGACCGATCGCAACACAGTTCTTCACCCAGGAATCGCGGTTTCGCCCTACTCGAATCTTGATGTGCGATGCTTTGCAGTTCTCTGCAACTGGTCCTAAGTGCTGGCGAAATTCTTGTTCTGCTTTTTCTTCTGATAGCAACTCACTATAGTAAACATACCCCGTACCAATTCTGCCGTATAAAGGTATATTCCATACCCAACCAGAGGAGAGAGCCGTAGCTGTTGTATAAGGATTGATGCCATCTTTCTTGATGTTGGTTGGGACTTGCATTGCGATCGCTCTGTCGCACAACAAGGACTCAGAGAAAGAGATGAATGGCTCACCCAAAGCTTTGTTAATCAAAAGACCCCGGAAACCCGTACAGTCTATAAACAGGTCACCATTAATATAACCATGCTCTCTGGTGATAATGCGATCGATATTACCATTCTCTGCTAACTTAACGTCTACAACATCGTCAATAATTTGCTTAACACCCCTTTGCTTTGCATAGTCTTTTAAGAATCTTGCGAGTAAATTGGCATCAAAGTGGTAAGCGTAGGGAATTTGAACCTTGTGATTTGCCAGTACACTTTTCTTTGACCCGGACTCACGGGAGAATATGTTTTGAACTTTATCGTCAAAAACGGTACCATCAAAATATCTGGGAGAACGCTTATTATCGCACAACCACGGGATAAGGAAGCAAGCATAATCAAATGGTTCTTCATCGCGCTTCATTTTTAGCCACCATTCGGCGATATCGAAACCTTCTACTGTTTCATATCTTTGGAAAGGATGGTAGAAGTGTTGTCCTTGTGCGTTCCAATTGATGAACTTAATTGCCATTTTGTAACTAGCATTACATTTGGGCATCCATTCATGTTCTTCTAAACCGAGAAAATCGAAGAATAGTTTGATGGTACTGAAAGTTGCTTCACCAACTCCAACTGTTGTGATGTTGGAAGATTCAACTAAGGAAATCTGAATATTTTTATCTAAGGCTTTGCTTAAATATGCTGCAGTCATCCAACCTGCAGAGCCACCACCAACGATTACGATGTTCTTGATTTGCTGTGACATATTGAAATTCCTCCTAAAGGTTTTGATGAGTTATGGATTGTCAATTTCAGGAAAGGTTAAGCAGGTGAGTAAAATAAGTCCGAACGAGGCTTTTGAGCTTCTTTACCCCACCCTAGCCCTCCCCTTGTAAAGGGGAGGGAACTTAATCTTTTGTCTCCCCCCTTTACAAGGGGGGATTAAGGGGGGTAAATCTTTTGACAAGGGGGGATTAAGGGGGGTAAATCTTTTGACAAGGGGGGATTAAGGGGTTTTAAATTTTTACAGCTTCGATAACATCTATGGGAGCTTGGGTAAAGATAACTTTGTTGACCATGAAGCCAGCTGCAGCTAAAAGTTCTTGATATTCGGTTTCTGTGCGCTCTTGACCTTCACCCATTAAAAGCATATGCAGATCGAACCATTTACTTAAAGATCGCTTGTTGGCAGGTGGAATCACTGCCTCGAAAATGATAAGTTTACTATTCTCGTTCATTACCTGGTGGCAGTTCTTGAGAATGGTTAGAGCACTCTCATCATTGCAAGTATGAAGAATCTGCTTCAAGATATAGGCATCACCTCCGCTTGGCACGAACTCGCAGAAGTTTCCTCCCATAATTTCGCAGCGTTCTGCAACTCCTTGTGCTTCGATATAACGTCTTGCTCCTTGAGCAACGGGTGGTTGGTCAAAGAGAATACCCTTCATTGTTGGGTTTGCCTTGAGAATTTCCGCAATGAAAGTGCCTTGTCCGCCACTCACATCCACAATTTTGCCGATCGCTGAAAGGTCATAACTAGCTAGCAGAGCAGGTATAATCGACGAGGTAAAAGCATTTATCGCTTCGGATAAAATTTGCGCTCTTTCCGGGTGCTGTGCTAAATATGCAAAGGGTTCCATCCCGAAGACATTCTCAAACGCATTTTTTCCGGTTTTGACGCTATGGAGTAAGCTTCCGCACACTTGCCAGAACCAAGGTTCGCCAAGAATGATTGCAAAATCACGCATTGAACCTGGAATATCAGTTTGGAGACATTCTCCAAGAGGTGTTAGCTGAAATTGTCGATTTTCTCCTTCTGCAAATATACCATGACTGGACAAAGCACGCAACAACCGATATAAAGATTGAGCATCAACATCAGTTAATTTTGCTAGTTCATCACTGCTTTTTGCACCGTCTTTGAGTAAGTCAGCAATACCTAGCTTGGCTGCTACGTAAATTGTTTGTGTTACAAACGTACCATTGCTCATTTGTAACAGTAATTCGGGTAAGTTCATTTGGTTAGTTTGGTTGGTTTTGTTGATAGTTTCTGTTGTCAACATATTGGTTATTTGTCATTGGTTCTTGGTCATTTGTCATTGGTCGTTTGTCATTTGTCATTGACCTGTTTATTCCTGTGTGCTGACTTAACTTGAAATTAAATGAAATTACAGAGCTAAGCTGACAGGATATTGGTCATATTCGAGTTTGCCGTTATCAAGCTTCACAATTCGGTCTGCTAAGTGGAAGTAGTGGTCATCGTGGCTGATGACTAAAAGTGTTTTACCATGCTGTTTCAATTCTGGTACTAGTTGGGTGTAGAAAATCTCCTTAAACATTGGGTCTTGGTCAGACGCCCACTCGTCGAATACATAAATAGGTCGGTCTTCTAAATAAGCCGTCAAAAGTGCGAGGCGTTTGCGTTGACCTTGTGATAGTGCAATACTAGAGAAAAATCTATCTTTAACTTGCACTTTTTTGTCTAGTTGGAGTTGATTTAGGTAGTGCTGAGTTCGTTTATCTATTCGTTCTCCTTCAAATCCTAAAAGGCGATCGAACAAGTAAAAATCTGAAAACACTACTGAGAAATGCTGGCGATACCACTCTCGATTATTATCAGTAATATTTTCTCCACCTAGCCGAATTGTGCCACTTTCAGGAATGTAAAGTCCGGCTATTAACTTCACTAATGTAGATTTCCCACTACCATTACCACCAACAATAAAGACCAATTCTCCGGGAGAAAATGTTAAGTTAATTGGTCCTACAACAAATTGAGTTACTTCCGCTTCTCTTTGATATGCATGAGTCACTCCCATTAACTCTAGTTTTTGATGTTGAGGCTTTAAATCTGATGAGAGAGAAACATTAGGTTCGGTTGTTTGAGCAACTAGCGATAATCCCAAAGATTCTATCTTATTTAAAGCAACATTGGCTTTCGTTAATTCGGGTAACATTGCTGCTATCATTTGTAGTGGCATAAGCATGAAGAGTATTGTCAGCACATAGCCTGATAAGACACTTATTGGTATGTCACTTAGTAAAGGTAAAACAAAGAGCAACAACCCTATCGGAACACATAGCATGAGCAGTGCTGAACCCCCAACAACCGCAAATATAGTCATTGCTGCTACTTGGTATCGTCGAGATGCTGTAGCTGTAGCTTGTACGTCTTCGCGGAAAAATGCTTGACGGCGCTGGTAGTGTAGTTTCAGTTCTTTGATACCTTCAGTTGTGGTTTGGAAGTGGGTAAACAAGCGATCTTGCTGTTCGCGTGCTAGTTGAAACAAATGCCTGCCTTTTCCCATGAAGAAGCCACCGAGCGAGATGCCCAGAAATATATACACTACTAACAGTAAAAAGACTTTTACTGAGAGCCAGCTCAGATAAAGCATACATCCGAGCAAAATTGCCAGATTGAGGCATAGAATGGAAAGGGAAAGGGAGGCTTTAGAAATGGCTTCCACATCCTCTGTTAAGCTGGCGAGTAATGTTGGGATGCCAAGCTCTTCTAATCGGCGCAAGGGACAAGCTAGAATGCGTCGAGTTAACTGCATTCGTAGATCGAAGACGATCCGTTGTGCCAATATGGTAAGAAATATCTGAGATGGTGCATTAGTGAGCAATATCAGCAAACACAGACCTATAAAACTGTTAGCCAGAACTGATTTTGGTAGTTCTGTATTCGTTAAAGAGATGTTGATAATAGCAATCAGACCTGTACTACTTGCTCCACTAAGTAGTCCTGTTAGCATGGCTAAAGCCACGTTCTTCCAAGAAGTTTTTAAAAGTAGCTGTATGAGTTTCATTCATCATTATCCGGTTATTTAGAAAGTTTTGCGACCAACGACTAACAGTTTGACTCATGACAGCCATCTGTTGCATCAATTCGTCATATTGCTGTGGCGTTAAAGATTGAGGACCATCGGAAAGAGCTTTTGCAGGATCGGGGTGAACCTCTATCATTAAGGAATCGGCTCCTGCTGCGATCGCTGCTAATGCCATTGCTGGTACATATTCTGCGTAGTTCTTGGCTGATTCGTTGAATTTCTTGGACAGAAGTTCCTGTTTCTATGACTACAATCATTGTTTGCTCAATTCCGGTAAAAAAACTTTTTTCTTGAGATTCATAAGTGAAGCCTAATAAATGTCTGTAAATGTTGGGTTTCGTTCCTCAAACGCCACGTCACTCAACGGGGGAAACCCCCGCACTTTTTGTGGCTCCCCAACCT
>NZ_BAACAP010000221.1:0-93047 GCF_045865695.1 Scytonema hankhaensis NUACC26 | reverse complement strand
GGGCGGTGCTCTAACCAATTGAACTACAGTCCCTTGTTTTTCACTTTATCTATTATGCCGAACAGCTAGGCAGTTGTCAAGAGATTTTGGATTGATTTTGGCGATTGGCGATTGGCGATTGGCGATTGGCGATTGGCGATTGGGAATTGGTAAATTTTCCCAGTCCCCAGTCCCTAGTCCCTAGTCCCTAGTCCCCAATTAAACGATGTAGAATTTGAGGCTGCATCAATTTATACTGTTGTTTCAGCAATTCTTTGCTTAATGCAACAGCAGAAGAAGGAGGCAAAAGCTTACTCTGCTCTATCCAGTTTTTGAGTAACTGTCTTTGGAGAGTCTCGATATGACAACTCATAACACTCGCACATGAGTAGGGGGCTTCCAACGTAAAGAAAATCAAAGGATAGCGATCGCGCTCGGCTAAGGAATACACTATTTTGTGATTTTGGGGTTTTTGCATATCCAAATAACAAGGGAGCCATTTTGGACCGAGTTCTTTGTTATAGAGTAATGTTACCCATAAAAGCATTGGATGAGGAGTTGTCACAAAGATAAATTGGTTGTAACGAGTCGAAAACGCATAGCTGTTGATTTTGTGTTTGGGCATCATGAGGAGCAAGGCGCTTGCAGTTCCCGATTCAGTATCGAGAAGATAGGGAAAAACTATTTCCTGAATTGGTTTGTCTTTAGGCCACTCAAGCATTTTACACGCTTGTTCTACTGCCAGAGTTAATCCAGAACTGGGGGTAGGGTGTAGGGTGTAGGGTAGGGTGCGAGAGGAAGAAGGTGAGGGGGAAGGGGGGAGGGGATGAGGAAGTGTGTGTTTCGCCTTGTCTCCTATTCCTACAACTTCCAAACTGTCTAATACTTTAAGAACAGCCGTCAGATTTTGAGGGCGATCGCTTGGTACTTTCGCAAGACAAGCCATAATTAAATTATTCAGTTCTTTTGGCAATTTTAGCTCTGGTCTAATATCTGTAATACTTCGCGGTTTTTCAAAGTGATGAGCTTTATACCAAGCACCAAAAAAGTCACTTTCTGGTTGCAAAGGTTTTTCACCCGCTAGCATCTCAAACATCATGACTCCCAAACTGTAAATATCAGAGCGATTATCTAATTCATCAGCTTCTAGTTGTTCGGGAGAGCAATAAGGTAAAGTCCCGTGAAATCCCTTTGTTATTGTAAGTATTGAACCTGAATAATTTAAAAATTTAGCAATACCAAAATCTAGAATTTTTACCAACTGACCCAAAATAGGATCTGGAAGCACTAATATATTTGCTGGCTTAATATCCCTATGAACTAAGGGGTATACTTTACCATCAATTTCCATCCCATTATGAGCGCATTGCAAGCCCAAACAAATTTGACGGCAAAGTGAAATAAACATCGGCAAAGACGTAGGAATCAAATCCTTTAATGTATTGCCTAACAAATACTCCATAACATAAAAGGGCTTTTCATCCTTACTCACCCCATAATCTGTGACTCTCACAATATTTATGCTTTTTTGACTTAAAGCAGCACAAATACGAGCCTCACGAGCAAAATCCTGTTCCATCTTTGGATCTGAGACTGTTTGAGACAAGAATTTAATAGCAACTGGTATTCCTCCTAACAAAACATCATCTGCTAGGAAAACTTCTCCCATACCTCCTCTGCCAATAAAATGTTTTAATTGATAACGATTGGCAAGCAACCCTGTATTGGCTGGAGATGCAAACGCGCTCTTAATCACTCTTACAACCTCCGAAACACACTAAATATACAACTAGCTGATGTATTGATATTACCCACTTTATGGAAGTTATAGCATTTAACGATAGACTAAAAAATGTAAAAATTTATCAAATAACATAATCACCCATTTTTTAACATCTAATTTTTGTTTCCGTCGATTGATAACTAATTGTTCCAGTATATCAGGCTTCATTTTTTCATATTGTAATTTCAATTCATGTTTACTATTCTTACCAGAGAACTCCAAATTTAATTTCTGAGCTTTTTCTAACCAATCTATTAACTGCTGACGTTGGGAAGCGGCGATTGACAAAGTTATAACATGAGAACAAATAGATGGTTCTTCTAAAGAAAAAAAGAGTAAATGATAATAGCCAGTATCAGCTAAAAGACGTATTATCTTTTGACTTCGATTATCCTTAAAATCTAAACAATAAGATAACCAACGTGTGAGTTCAAATTTACCATCGCATAAAACAGTTACCCATAATAGCATGGGATGTAAATCTTGGGAATAAATAAATTCTGTTCCATTGATTTCATTTAAAAACTTTATTATCTCTTTTTTAGGTAGCATTGCCCAAAAAGTTGCTATACTTCCATACTGAGTTTGGAGGAGATGAGGAAAACAAATAAGTGCTATAGGTTTATTCTTTGGCCAATTTTTCTCCAAACAAACTTTTTCTGATAGTGACGTTACGGGTACTAATTGTACTGTAGAAGCAGATTGAAGAGTTTTATCTCGCTCACTCACATCATTTATATTTCGTTGAATCTTCTCTAAACTTTCTAACACTCGATCGATACTTTGGGGACGAGCATTAACCTCTTTCGCCAAACAATTCATCACTAATTGATTTAATTCTATTGGTATGTCGATCTGAGGAAACATCTCCTCGAAAGGTGGCGGTGCTTGAAAACGATGAGCTTGATACCAATTTCCAAAAGATTGAGCTTTTGTACTAAACGGATGCTTTCCCGTAAGCATCTCGTACATCAAAACTCCCAAACTATAAATGTCCGAACGCACATCTAGTAGTTTGCGTCCTTCCATATGTTCTGGAGAACAGTAAGGAAGACTTCCCACAAATGAATCTGTCAGCGTTAGCCCAGAACGCTCTGTTAAAAACTTTGCAATACCAAAATCAAGAATTTTTACGATTACATTAGACTTTGCGTCTTCTGTAATAAAAATATTTTCTGGTTTAATATCTCGATGAATAACAGGATAAATATCTCCTTTATAACTCACTCCTTGATGAGCGCACTGTAAACCCAAACATATTTGGTAACTAAGTTCTAAAAAATCTTCTATCGTTATTTTTTTTGTTTTTAAAATATCTTTTAAATTTTTGCCTTGGAGATACTCCATTACATAAAACGGCACGCGAGCGTCGGTAATACCATAACTCAAAACACGAACAATATGTTTGCTTTTACGTCCTAGTTGAGCACCAATAAAAATTTCTCTAGCAAAGCGTTGCGACATTTGCTGATTTACCAAATTTAAAGATAGAATTTTTACAGCAACTGGTATTCCGCCTTTTGCTGCATCCTCAGCTAGGTAAACTTTGCCCATACCACCTCTACCAATCCCATCTTTAATAAGATAACGATTATTTAAAAAATGTCCGATATATCCGTCTATATCTGTTTTGGTCATTACCACTTTTTTTTAACCTCGATATATTCCTATCAGAATCGTAATTTTTGAAAAAAGAGTCAGTTTGAGAATGGCAGAAACTTTCTATAATTACTAATTGTATTTAAATTCATATTATTTTTATTTATAAAAATTAAAAAAGTTAAATAAGAATTAATAAAGATTAAGATAAAAAAAGAATAAGTTCTTATAACCTACTCAGTGAAATCTTTTAATTCCTATTTAACACATATACAAAAAAATGCATATAAGAAGATACACGGAAACATTTGAAAAATTGGGCGAATGGAATTCGCAACTACACAAACGCTCATCCGTCTATGCGGACTGATGAATCCAGGAATTAAAAACCCACGTAGGTGGTGAGTCCAGCGCTACAGGCGGGTTTCCCACGCCCAAGCGACTGGCGTATAGCCCTTACGGGCATAGCCTTCGGCATCGCGAAGCGTCTCCGTTCGCGTAGCGTGTGCTTTGCACATAGGAGATACCCGGAGGGTTTTTGCCTGTATAGCCGCGAATTCTATTCGCCAAGGCAAGTATGAGTTAAATAATCACTAAAAAAGATGACGGAAAAATCTAATAATAGATGGTTCCATTTTTAGCTTGAAGGCTAGTATCTGGGTTTGTTGAAGTGGATTGAAATTGTTGTCACTCACTAAAATTAGCGATCGCTGTCCGTCTGGTAGTTGAGAACCAAGGCTTAAACCTTCAATATTATCGAGAGCTAAATCTAGTTTTCTTAAATCTAAAATCAGTGTTTTCTTAACAGTTTTAATATTTTTAATGTCAACAGTTGTAAGGCTCTCTATCTTACTAATATCATCAGCACCCTTGATGGAAACTTGGTATATTGCAATAGAAAAACCTAACCCCGTAAAAGTTCTTTCTAGACTGAGGAAGTTTCCATAGTTATCTAGAGCAATTAAATCTGTTAAACCACTATCAAATCTCGGAGAAAGATTAAAAAGAGGTGCGATCGCTTCAGTTATGTAAAGAAATTCTTTTTCTGGTTTTCCCGTTTTCAGATTATATTGTAAAATCCGGCAAGGACTACTAATTTTTGGTTTAGCTTCTGAACCATCTTGAACAAGAGCATTTTCATTTGCAGTAAACAAAGATTGCTTGTCTGGGGTAATAGTAAGAGACTCAAAAGCTAAATTGTTCCGAATTCCTCGGTTACCACTTTTCTCTGGTAAAAATTTGTTAGGAATGGGTAAAGATGACAGTTCTTGACCGGAAGATAGAGAAAATTCTTTAATAAAAGGGTTAATTTCTTGTCTGACATCGCCTTCAGAAGAAATAAATACTGTATCGTTATTATTTAAAGCAATTCCTTCTGTATCGAGGCTTCCTGTTGGGAAAGTTTGTTTAGCGTCATTTAAAAGTGTGGTAACACCGACAGGAACTACACCTCCATTTTTTAGCTGTCCATTACCAAGATCTATTTTTAACGTATAGAACCGAGCAGGTGCTTTATCGCTTCGGTCATCAGATATAGTGTAGAAGAGTTGCTTTTCGGAATCGTAAGTTATACCAGAAAACCCTCCCATCGGAGTTTTTTGAAAAGAAAAACTCGTCGGAAAACTAGTAGAACCTATAAAATCTATTCCCGTTATTGGAACAGATGGTGCGGGAAAATCAATAAAAAAGATCCCAATAATGATAATTGGAAGAATTAGAAACAAAATTGTTGGAAATTTAAAGAGTTTTTTAATAAATTGTGTCATGGTTAGTTGTTTTGGACTATAGAAATAAATCTAAGTAGGTATTACCCACCAAAAAATATAGTAGTCTTAGTAGGGGCGCAATGCCTTGCGCCCCTACATCTTTTCCACCAGATGTCTATTGTAACCAAGGAGCGCTATAAATAAGGTGGGCTTTAGCCCTACCTACTTATAATGTTAGATATTGGTTGCTACTAACAACAAACAATTAACAATTAAAAAAATTAACAAGCCAATCTTTTACACTACGGGTTGCGCGGCAATCGTCTTCATTGTATCGTTGGATAACTTCTAACAAAGTGCGATCGCCTGTTTCTAACCACTGGTCATACCAGTAAATACACTTAGCACCGCTTGCTTCTGAGTCGCGCCATTTAAACCCTAGCCAGCGAGCGATAGTTTTCAAAGCGTAACTTTCTACTGGTAAAGCTACGTTTTGCGTTAATATCTCATAAACATCTACAAACCGATTTAATACGGGAAATACAGAGCTATAAGGAGTTTTGTAAAGTTTAGCTAAGCGTTGAACTGTATCAAATTCATAAACACAAAAGTGATAAATGGGTGCATCTGGATACTGTCCCACTAAATTTAAAAATTGCTCCCAAATTAATCTTTCATCTTCTTGGCTTTCTGCAAGTAAGGAATAAAATGTTTCTGTATTAGCTTCTCGATCGACAATTAACACTCCCAACAGGTAATCTAGATGTAAATCTGGTTGTGCTTCAATATCAAAAAATATTTCTATTGGGGCTGTAGATAAAAGCTCTTCCAAAGGATAAGTTTCGTTAAAAAGATCTACGTACCTTCTTTGAGCTTCTTTAATAGAATTAGAGGGGTTTGAATTATAAAAATCTGTAGTCGTATCTTTTCTTAATGATAAGTCAGGTAAAATAATGGGTCGGTTTTCAACTATAGCTTGAGCTTGTATAATAAGTTTGGGAGCTACTACACGGTCAAAACCAGGTAACTGTTCTATTTGTGTTGGATGTGTTTTAGCTAAAGACTCTACAGTTGTTATATCTAGTGCTTTTAATTGTTTATAACGAACAGGTGTGACTCCTGGTAGTAGAGAAAGATGTTTTTGATTTTGGGCTACTTTATAACAGCTACTGTACCAAGTGCAAAGACTGCACTTCTGGCGAGAGATAAATACCTCTGGTGGTTCGTCTTGTTTCAAACTTCGAATAAACTCCCCTATAATCTCGTGCATCAGGGGTTCCCATCTTGAAATATCTACAGGATAGTTCGCTTCCCTTCCACGTAACATCAGCCAAGCTGTTTCCAACTCTACTTGCTGTACTGTTGCTAATACGTAAGCGTGAAATGCTGCTGTAATTTGATATTCCTGTTTGGGACGTTTACCCAGTTCAATGTTGACTGGAACGTATATCCAATCTCCAAAACGAGACATTCCTGCTTGTCTCAGAAGAAGATCGGGACGGCTAACCAAGGTGTACCCTCGGTAGTCACTAGCAATCAGCGCCCCTTGATAAATGCACTCCACTCCCTGCTGCATTAACTCTAATGTTGCAGCTTTACCTGTCTCCCAATCTCCATAGCGGTAGTCTGGACGTTGATAATTAAATTGTTCCACAACACTCTGCTTATGAGCAATTTTGTCTTGTTGTAGTTTAAGCAGCAAGTCATTTGCAGGATCTCGCTGACTTTTGTCAGCGCGAAGGTCTAAAAAAGGTCGGCGCTTACAACGTTGGTATTGCAGTAGTAATTCAGCATTAATTAGCATTCCTTTAGCGTAACAAGAATAAGCGTGTTGTGGCATTAAAGTATGAAGGATAAAGGATAAAGGATGAAGGATAAGATACTAGTGTTTCATACTTCATACTTTATCCTTCATACTTACTGATGAGTACACTGCATCACCATCGAGAGCAAATTCCAGCTTTAGCAAACAAATTCTACTTCAACTATGGCGGTCAAGGACCAATGCCTCAATCTGCTCTAAGTGCTATTACTGAGGCTCAAGCTTACATTCAGGAAGTCGGTCCTTTCGGTACAAAAGTCAATTGCTGGATAGAGGAAGAAATAGAAGCGACTAGAGTTGCGATCGCATCTGAGTTAAATGCACCGCCGGAAACGATAACATTGACAGAGGATGTCACTGTTGGTTGCAATATTGCTATGTGGGGTATTGAGTGGCATTCTGGCGACCATATATTATTGTCTGATTGCGAACACCCTGGTATTATCGCAACAGCACGGGAAATTAGTCGTCGGGAAGCTGTTGAAGTCACTGTTTGCCCTGTTTTAGCAACTTTAAATGAAGGCGATCCCGTAGAAGCGATCGCTCAGCATTTACGCCCATCCACTCGCCTTGTTATACTCAGTCATGTTCTTTGGAATACCGGTCAAATCTTGCCTCTTGACAAAATAGCAAAAGTATGCCATGAGAACAACGCAAGGCTCATGATAGATGCAGCTCAATCCGTTGGCTTACTACCTCTAAATTTAACTGAATTGGGAGTTGATTTTTACGCCTTTACAGGACATAAGTGGTTGTGCGGACCTGGTGGAGTGGGAGGTTTGTATGTGAAACCGGAAGCAAGAGAAAATCACCATCCCACATTTATTGGTTGGCGTGGAATCATTTCTAATAGTCAAGCCAAATCAGCGAACTGGTATCCAGATGGGCGTCGTTATGAAGTAGCAACATCAAATTATCCGTTATATGCGGGGTTAAGAGAAGCAATCTCCTTTCATCAGCAATGGGGAACCGCAACAGAACGGTTTCAGCAAATTTGTCAGAAAACCCAGTATCTTTGGCAACGCCTGCAAGCATTACCCGAAATAAAATGTTTGCGGACTTCTCCACCAGAAAGTGGTTTAGTCTCTTTTCAATTGACTCATCACACGCCTCAAACTAGCCAGCAACTCGTAGAGTTCTTGGAATCTCTTGGATACCTCACCCGAAGAATAGCCAATCCCGATTGCGTGCGTGCTTGTGTGCATTATTTTACCTTAGAATCAGAAATCGATGGGCTAGTAGAAGCGATTCAAAGATGGAAAGACCCACAATATACGTAGCACTCACCAATCATGGCTTTGGTCATACAACCCGTACTGCATCCGTAGCCGCCACAATTCAGAAATTCTGCCCGGAAGTTCTGATCGTTATGGTAACAACGGCTCCACGATGGTTGTTAGATTGCTATATTGAAGGCGATTTTATCCAACGTCCCCGTGCGTTAGATTTAGGTGTGGTGCAGGCGGATAGTTTGCAGATGGATAAAGACGCGACTTTGGAAAAATTACTAGAGATAAAGAAAAATAGAAATTCCATCATTGCTTCTGAAGTCAATTTTATCCGCCAAAACAGGGTTCATCTGGTCTTAGCAGATGTTCCCTTCCTCGCAAGTGAAATTGCCAAAGCTGCTGGTATACCTTGCTGGACAGTCAGTAACTTTGGATGGGACTTCGTTTATAGAGATTGGGGGGGAAGCTTTACAGAAATTGCTGATTGGATAAGCGATTGTTACTCACTGGGCGATCGCTTGTATCGTCTCCCATTCTACGAACCAATGAGTGCTTTTGGAAATATCATAGATATTGGATTAACAGGTGGCTCTCCCCGATATACTCCAGAAGAAGTTCGTTCTACTTGGGGAATCACAGCCCCAGTAGAAAAAACTATCCTACTCACCTTTGGCGGATTAGGTTTGCAACAAATTCCTTATCACAATCTGCAACAGTTTCCCAATTGGCAATTTATTATCTTCGATAAAAATGCTCCCCAATTGCCCAACGTAATTCCAGTCACCGACCGTAAATACCGTCCTGTAGATTTTATGCCTGTTTGCGGGCGAGTTGTATCCAAACCGGGCTACAGTACTTTTGCGGAAGCCACTAAATTAGGATTGCCTATTGTTTCAGTTACCCGCGATGATTTTGCGGAAGCAGCTTTTCTGCTTAATGGTATTTCTAGTTACAACCATCATCAAATCCTCACCCCATCCGAATTTTTCCAAGGAACCTGGGATTTTCTCAACCAACCACCTCAAGCGCCAAAAGAATCTCAACCCATTGCCAAAGATGGAAATGAAACTATAGCCAATGCTGTCATTAATTATTTTAGGGACTGGGGACAAGACAGTGACCAGTGACCAGTGACCAGTGACCAGTGACCAGTTAGGAGACAAGAAAAATAGATAAGGGAGAAGTACTAAATTCATGCCCAATCCCCATTGCCCCTTATCCCCAGAGGGGACCCCGAGTTCCCCAACCCCCATTCCCCTATTTCTTCATGGAACCACAACAATTATCTTCCCTGACTTTGAGCTTAGCTTCTCAAGACGTGCGCCGAGTTTTGGATAAGCAGAAGGAAGAACGGCAAATTTTGCTCACTCAAACGAATATTTTATTTGTGGTAAATAGCGCACTGTTAAGCGTTCTAACTATTGCCAGACTACTTTCTGTATTTAGCTTGTTTAGTATTATGGAGGTAGTGTTATTCTCAGTAAACTTTACCTTGTTAGTAAACGCTTTACTACCTCGCCAGTTTGTCATCTCACCAAATCCGGAAAACGAGCAATTTTTAGAAACATATCTGGTAATGCAACCAGAAGAATATCAGTTACAGATGTTAGTTAATCTAGTAGAGACATATAATGCTAACAAGCAGCCATTGAATGATATCTCTCTATCTTTGTTCTATGCTGCTGGTGTGACTTGGGGACTAGCCTTAGTTGCTTTGCTACACGTTGTAGCTGTTTACTTTATACCCAATCTACAACAAAAATTATGAGTTCATCTCAACAGTGTAATAATAAAGGGTCAAAAGTTAAAGGCTTGCGTTTGCCAAAACCCGATCCAGCAAATATTACAGTCTTAACCCCTAACTTACCAAATAAACCTATTCTTCCGTGGAGTCACTTTGACTCTCCATGGCTAGATAACGAGGTCGAGGAATCACCTGACCAGTGAACAGTGACCAGTAACCAGTGACCAGTGACCAGTGACCAATAACAAATAACAATGCCACATTATCAAAAACTACTTAGAGTATCTACTACAGGTAAATCTTTACTTAACATCACGTCCAAAATTGAAGCTATAGTCGCCGAATCAGGAGTTGAAACAGGTCTGTGTACTTTGTTTTTACGCCACACTTCAGCTAGTCTGTTAATTCAAGAAAATGCAGACCCAGATGTACTTAAAGATTTGGAAAACTTTATGGCAAAATTAGTGCCAGAATCTGGTCGGTACATTCATGATGCAGAAGGTCCCGATGATATGCCAGCTCATATTCGTACAGCCATAACCCGTACTTCAGAAAATATACCTGTAAATAACGGTCATTTAGTCTTGGGTACTTGGCAAGGAATTTACGTATGGGAACACAGACAAAGAAGTCACGTAAGGGAATTGGTTGTTCATATTTTTGGATAGGATGAAAATTACAGATTTAATCGCTTGGTTTGAAGAATGGGCAAATCCAGCTTGGCAAGAAAGTTGGGATAATTGTGGTTGGCAAGTTGAGCCTGGAGTGTTACAGGAAAGCGCACGAGTTTTAATCTGTTTAACACCGACTTTAGCGGTTATGCAAGAAGCACTAGCTTTACGCAATTCGGGTATCCCTGTGAATTTGATTTTTGCCCACCATCCCTTGATTTTTAATCCACCTAAGTCTCTACGCACTGGCGATGCTATCAGTGAAATGGTACGCTTAGCATTTATTCATAAAATCGGGATTTATAGCGCTCATACTAACTTTGACCAAGTTGAGGATGGGACGGCTGATGTTTTGGCTCAAATTTTAGACCTTCAACATGTCTCTCCCGTAGTCACTACTCAATCAAGTTTGGGATACGGACGTGTAGGAAATCTTAACCCATCCCTGACTTTAAAGAATTTGCTAATGACAATCCAATCTAAACTGACGCCACCTCATCTGTTAGTCTCACCAACAGATGATTTAGAGCAGATGATTTCAAGAGTAGCAGTTTTAGGTGGTTCGGGTGCTAGTTTTATTTCAGATGTTCTTAAAACAGGCGCTCAAGCTTACTTGACTTCAGATTGTAAGTTTCATCAATTCCAAGAAAGTCGCGATCGCAATCTCATTTTAATTGATGCCGGACATTACGCAACAGAACGCCCTGCTTGCGATCGCCTAGTTCAAAAGTTAAAATTCTTAAACTTGGATTGGGTGCAGTTGAGTCAAAAAGATGAAGATTTCCGCGTGTTTTTTTGATAGATGTTGTAGAGATATATGTTTTGTTTTTCGCAAACTTTAACTGAAATTTACTATCTCTTGAAAAAATCAGAGTAGTTTTTACGTTAGTATCTATAGAACTCTTAGATTTTTGTAAAAATCCCTTTTTTTCTTTGGGAAAATATCTAATTACTGTGGGGTGGGCATTGCCCACCATATAAAACTTGACGTAGTATTTTTTGATTGTGATTTTTGAAATAAAATAGGGTATAGTAAAAATGAGCAAAATCTAAATTTAGTGTGATTTTAATCACATAAAAAAAACAGGGCAAATCACAGGGATATACAGATCTGCATCAGACCGCAAGAAATTAAAAAAAGCCATAGTGGATGCAAGAACTCACCAACGTCTACATCCACACATGATCCGCACGCTCGTTGAATCTGCTTTCCAAACTGGATGCCTCAGTGTAGAATCTGAGGGTCTTCTTTATCAGGTGCTAATAGCAAAAAGTTATCAGTCGAAAGATTTGATAGCATTATCAGCCCTCTATGATGCAGTTCGCGTTGGTCGGATTAAACGAGAATCATCTTCACACAAAGCTATGCCGTTAGAGTTTCTCTTGTACAATGCGATCGGCTAATATTCCCTAGGAGATGAGTTGGTACTGAATTCTTGAGAATAGAAAAAATAATTAGAGTGGGTAGCAAGTAAAAAAAAGAAATATTCAACGTATTGTTTGGTGAAAAGACGTGAAGGTCACAAGAGAATAAGCTAAGATCGAGTATATAGGGGTAAAAGTAAAGCAAAGTCCCTAGAGTTACTAAGGATGCCAATGACTACAAGTAGGCAACTAAAGCAACCGCAATTACCTTTTGTTGTGGAGTATCTTTTATTACATAATGGTAAACAGGGCTCGCCGGAGTCTTTTAACTCGGTTAGGGTAAATACAGAACTGTGTGACTTCGCCAGAAGTCCACGTTTTTTGAATTACCACGACAGGGATGGAGTTTAGCTGGTATAGTAACAGCAAACTTTACGACCCATAAAGCCCACATAGCTAAAAAACTACAGATCGGTCTTTGGCTTGGGTCAAGACAGACACCATAATTGGGAACGTTGTACGAACCTAAAAGAGGTGTCACAAATTCGGGAAAACCCAAATGTTGACAGATTTAACTAGATTTAAAAAGGCAGAAGCAATAGATGCTACACCGCAAGATTTATCAGCTTTGTTGCGATGGGCGAGAGGTATGCGTGTTCTTGCGGGACCAGCAACGCTGGATTGAACGCGCTCGCATCATCGATATTGAGGGAGATTTAGTCACCCTTCGTTATGAAACAGAAGAAGAAGACGAGATTTGCTCTTGGGAAGAAATGGTTCGCCTTGAAAGTATTGGTGCTGTAACTCAAAAGTTAGCATCAGTTCCCCGTGGCAATGTCGAACCTCTTTTAACAGAAGATTGCCCAGAAGCAGAACGCATCCGCAATCGCTTTACTGATTCAAATCCAGAATAGTTGGTGGTTAGTGGTTAGTGGTCAACAACTAACAATTAACCACTAACCACTAACAATTAACCATCATTACTTCTTTCAAAGGCAGGGCAATAACCTTCAAGAGTTACCTTGAAGTTGTATAGCGGGGACGAGGGGTTCCAACATCTCTGTCCCCTTTGATGTCGGCATGTACCGCAGCAGTCAACATCAGACCACGTAGGACGCTCGCTATTTTGACTCAAAAGTTCTCTTTGTGTTAGCCCTCGTAATACAAGTTCTTCCCCTTGCCAACGGGCTTCGATTAAGCCCGTGTCAGCAAATTGTCGCCAACGGGGATCGGCGGCGATGGCATCAGGGAGAGTTATGGTGACAACAGATGCTAATTCGGTTAGTTCGCCTTCATAATTGGTTTCTGGAGGTGCTGGCTGTAAAAAAGTTTCGCCAATTGGTAAATCTACCAAAATTCCTGCATTTGGCGAATGGAGATGGTATCGATTTTGTAATTCTTCTAAACTGGTTAAATCGGCTAGGTATGCCGAGGAACCGTGGACAAAAATAACGTGCTGAGGTCGCAAATTGTGAATGAGTTGGGTAGTCCCTGGACCATCGCTGTGTTGGGCAAGCAGGTAAGTTTCTATATTGGTGAATTCGGAGAATCTATTATCTATTTTTATATTGGTTTTTTCTGGGAATAGAGTTAACCAAGGACCAGTTCCAGGAAGGCAGTACTCTTGTAGATCGGCATCAGCGTCAGTGAGGATAATACAAGGCGAGTGACTGACATGGGAACGCTGTTCTGACAGCAAGCGACGCACGCGAGGACGTATTCGTTCATCCCAAAATAGTGGTTGATGACGAGCAAAGTTTTGGACTGAAGCGGGAAAATAAGGTAGAAGTTCTAGATAAGCATCGCATCCAAGAGCGACAGTTCCATCAACCCAAATATCTAAATCCCGTCCTGTAAAATGGTGATGACTGCGTAAAAGCATGAGTAATTCTTGACCCAATCCTAAAGTAGACGTTGGTAGAATTACGGAATGACGGTCAGCGATCGCTCGGTTAATTCTTTCTGCTAACTGATTCTCTTGAGAGCGGCGGTGAGGATGGCGAGAAGTTCCATAACTTCCTTCAACAATCAGGACATCTAACTCTAAACCCCGCAATTCCTCCAAGCGCAAACCTTCCACAAGTCGAGAGTTAGATAGGAAAAAATCTCCTGTGTACAACAGTTTGTAAGAACGCTCTCCAGTCGTGTACGTTAGAAGAATTGCTACAGCCCCAGGGAGATGACCTGCAGGAAACAATTCTGCTACCAAACCATCTTTAAATTCTACAGGCGAGCGTAGGGCTAATGCCTGACAAAAAGATGGAACTTCTTCAGAATCCTGGTCTAACCAACTCAGGGGTAGTAACTTACTAGTGACTTCGCTAGCGTATATCGGTAACAGTGGAAATGTTTTATGAAGTGCTAACAACCCCCGAGTATGGTCTGGATGGGCGTGACTGACAAGAACTAAATCTGCTGGTAGAGGAGTGCTACCCCGACGGGCTGATTTTTTTAACGATTTTGCTAGGGGAGAGATATCCGTCAAGCCACAATCAAGCAGAATGCGGTGCGGTCCCATTCGCACTAACAAGCAAACGCCTTCTTTATCATGATGAACCCCATAAGATAAACACTCTAACTCACTGGCTGTACCCTTTGTGTCAACTCCAGAGGATAGTGATAGGCGATCGCTCATTTTTGCCTCCCCTCTAATTTCGTGTTTTTAGCCAATCGCCAAAAGCCAATTTTGTAGGGGAGGACACTCATGTACTCTGGAAAGCAGAGTTTAGGAAAGTGTTCGTCACCGGACAAATACTGTGGAAGGTCTACCCATCCACAGAGTGTCCGTTGCAAGTTCAGTTAGACATCCCCATCCTATTAAAATGGCTTTTACTTGCCTATAGAGTCTATACCAAACTTGCCCTATGTTCAAAAAAAGTCGGTAATGAAACTTAATCAAATTTTAAGCTTAGGACGATTGGCGAGCGTCCGAATGCGATGGTCGGATTAATGAGCAGAGCCGTTGCCATGATAGTTATCTGAGTCATAAAATCCATTCTTCGTGCCAAAAATCAAGCACGAAATTGTGAAAACAACTGTTAAAGCAACTAAAATCAGCTTGACATCCATGTGTTTGTTACCTTCTACTCTACAGACCTTCTGATTTTAATAGTAGCGATTCGCGCTCTTGGAGAAATCACCTAAAAGTCTTTACTATGTTAGGCAAAATTCAGCAATGAGTAAATTTACTCCAAATGTTAACATTGTATAAGCTTAAGGTATAACGTATTTAATTCTCTAATGCAGCAACCCAAGCGCCAACAAACGGCAGCGATTCTTAAAGCCGAATGGGACGACTTGATTGTCGAGTACGCTCGTTTGGAAGAGATTGGAGATTTCGACTTTACAATGCCCAAATATGCCCTGAGTGTAGCGTTTATTCCCCACGAACGTGTCACTTGGTCGGTGGATGGAGGTCAGCCACAAACAACTGCTATGCCCGCAGGAAGCGTGTTTTTATATTCAGACCGCGAGTTTGTATGGCATAGGCGCGAAAAAGAGAGCGAATACGTAAACCTGATGTTAGATCCGCTCTTGCTGAACCGATTAGCAGATGAAAGCGGACTCTCCACTCCTATAAGGTTGGAACACCGAGTCATTTTTCCAGATCCAACGATTCTACACGTAGCACAGTTATTAAAGTCGGAATTAGTCAATGGTGGTTTAGCAGGAAATTTATACGTCGAGTCATTGCGAAACGTGCTAGCAGTGCATCTACTAAGAAACTACGGTGGAGTATTGGATAACTCTACCCCGGAGGAAACGGGGGTTTTAGATGTACTCAAACTCAAGCAAATCAAAGATTATATTGAAGAGAATTTAGCCAGTGAATTGGCGATCGCAAACCTTGCAGCATTAGTGCCAATGAGCCAGTTTCATTTTGCCCGTGCCTTCAAAACGCTCCTAGGAGAGCCGCCACACCGCTACATTTTACAACGGCGAATCGAACGAGCAAAAGTGTTACTAAAAGTGACGCGGTTTTCGTCAGCAGAAATTGCCTACCAAGTAGGGTTTTCCAATCCGAGTCACTTTACCTCGCAATTTCGCAAGCTGACAGGGGTAACGCCGAAGCAATTTCGCGACACTATATAAGGGATTTTCAAATAAAAAAATCTCTCAAAATTTCTTGTGGTGCGGAGAGCAGCGCCGTGCGGTGAGTAAGCGTCCTGTAGGCGGGTTTCCTGCCGTAGGGAACTAGCGAACCCGAAGGGGGGTTTCCCCCCAACCCCAGAGGGGACCCCAAAGCCCCCCGTTGAGGAGCCACTGCGTTGCGGGGGTTTCCCCCCGTTGAAGCAAGTGGCGTGCGACTGCGGGGCTTCTAGCCCGCCACCAATACAGGACAGGCGAGGACGCCCGTCCCACAAGAGGAAGAATTGATTTTTTGAAAATTTCTTAACTGAGCATAATTTTGATATAACCACGCAAGAATCGGGCGTGAATGCTTTAGGCAGATTCTCTAAATTGGATTTAACAAGAAACAACGGAGAATCAACAATGAAAACGATACTCTCTGCCATTAAAGCTTCTGCCCTCTCACTGATTTTGTTAACTAGTGGCGCTTGTGTCCACGCACAAAATCTGTCAGAAAGCAAGAATTCAACACAGCCGCAAGTACAGCAAGTTTCTGATACTGCGATCGCTGTTAATTCTTACAAACCCGGTATCAATCGAGTTACGTTTCAAAGCGAAGGCGAAACGCTGGTTGGTAACTTGTACTTACCAGCCAACTACAAAGCGGGCGATAAGTTACCTGCAGCGATCGTCGCGGGTTCTTGGACAACAGTGAAAGAGCAAATGCCAGCCACCTATGCTCGGAAGCTTGCAGAACAAGGATTTGCAGCCTTAGCATTTGATTTTCGTACCTTTGGGGAAAGTGGCGGTAAGGTTCGCAGTTTTGAATCACCCACAGCCAAGATAGTGGATATCAAAAATGCTGTTAGCTTCTTACAAACTGTCGATGCAGTCGATCGCAACCGGATTGCGGGGTTAGGTGTTTGCGCCTCAGCCGGTTACATGGCGGTAGCCACAGCAGAAGATCCTCGTATCAAGTCATTTGTAGCTGTTGCGCCTTGGATTCATGATGCAGCAATTGTCAATACCATTTACGGTGGTGAAAAGGCTGTACGGGAAAAAATAAAAATCGCACAGGCGGCACGTACAAAACTTCAGCAAACAGGTAAAGTTGACTATGTACCCGCAGCGAGTGCAACAAATCGTGCTGCAGCTATGTATGGCAATATTGATTACTATCTGAATCCCAAACGTGGTGCAATTCCTCAATGGGCAAACCAATTTGCGGTGATGTCTTGGGCGGAGTGGTTGACCTTTAGTGCTATGCCACAAGCCAAGCAAATCAAAGTACCTACTTTATTTATCCATAGTGAGAAAGCGGCGATTCCTGATGGTGCGCGTCAGTTCTTTGCAGCAATCCCTGGAAATAACAAAAATATAGTTTGGTTTCCAGAAGCACAACAATTCGACTTTTATGACCAAGAAGCAACTATCGATCGAGCTGTTGCTCTTACGGTTAAGCAATTGAGAACATCTCTATAAAAGCTTTTAGCTCAATTATTTCCTTAAGTCTAAAACAAGGATTTTGTCAAGATGTTAATGCAAAAAACTTTAATTGGCGCAACTTTAATGCTGAGTTTATTGACAATCGGATCTCAAACCCAAGCTGGTATAACAAATATGGCAACTGTAAACACTGAGGCTGAATCTATTCGGCAGAAAAACGAGCAAACCATCCGTACATATTTCCAGTTGCTGTCTCAAAAACGCATGGATGAATGGCTAAAACTATGGGCGGATGATGGAGTACAAGATATGCCCTTCTCTCCTGCTGGATTTCCCAAACGAGTTGAAGGCAAAGCTGCAGTTGCCAAACATTACTCAGCACTCCCAACTAGTGTTGGGCGTATGGTGTTCCCTGACTTAATAATTTATCCTACGACTGACCCTAATACTTTCTTTGTAGAATTTCGTGGTGAAATTGAAGTACTGGCAACGAAAAAGCCCTACAACAACACCTATACCGGACTCTTCAAATTCCGCGATGGTAAGGTTGTACTGTTTCGGGAATATTACGACCCTATCGTTTTTGTGGAGGCTTGGGGCAATCCCAGTGGCTTTACTCAGCAGAAGTAATTAAATAGTGCAGAACAAAAAGACTCTCAGGATCGCTTTAAAGACTTTTCAAAAATACACATTAAGGAGTTACGAATATGTCTCTCAACACTTACTATACTCTAGGACGTTCTGGACTGCGCGTCAGCCGTCTCGCCCTCGGTGCAATGACCTTTGGGACTGAATGGGGTTGGGGAAGCGATGAAGCTACCGCAAGCCAAATGTTTAATACCTATGTTGATGCAGGTGGTAACTTTATTGATACGGCAGACTTATATACAAATGGTACTAGCGAAACTTGGTTGGGTAAATTTATTACAGAACGCAACTTACGCGATCGCGTTGTAGTGGCGACTAAGTTTAGTTACAATGCCGAACCAGGAAATCCGAATACTGGTGGTAACGGGCGCAAAAATATTATGCGGGCGGTAGAAGGTTCGCTGCAACGGTTGGGGACTGATTACATTGACCTCTATATTCTCCATACTTGGGATACAGTTACTCCAGTTGAAGAAGTGATGCGGACGCTAGACGATCTAGTGCGTTCTGGTAAAGTACGGCACATCGGACTAAGCAATACGCCAAGTTGGTATGCAGCACGAGCGCAAACTATTGCCGAGTGGCGCAATTACGAACCGCTTTCCACTCTCCAGCTTGAATACTCGCTCGTTGAGCGTAACATTGAACGGGAATTTATTCCCCTCGGTTTGGAACTGGGAATGGGTACGATGGTGTGGAGTCCGTTAGCGAGTGGTCTTCTCAGTGGAAAGTACAAGCCTAGCGAAGGTGGAGCGACAGGAGAAGGACGATTGGAGACGGTTCGCGGTATCTCAAATCCGGCGTTTCAGAAGTTTAGCGATCGCAACTGGAAAATTGTGGCAGAACTGGAAACAGTGGCAAAAAAACTTGGGCGCAGTATGGCTCAAGTTGCTGTCAACTGGACAGCAAACCGTCCAGGGGTTGCATCGGTGATTATTGGAGCCACGAAGCAATCACAACTAGAGGACAATCTGAAAGCACTTTCTTTTGAGATTCCCGCAGAACTAGCTAATCGTTTAGAAGCTATCAGTCGTCCCGAACCACAGTTTCCCTACAGTTTCTTTGGTTCAGAAATTCAAGGCATGATTCACGGCGGTGCAACAGTTGGATACAAGCCTGCTGGATACCAACCCGATGTGTTGATTCAGTCAGCAGGTGGGGGCGTGTCTTAGTTACTGTATAGAACTTAACTCTAATTCTATTGCTTAATACGACCATGAATTCTCAACGCCGTAATGTGCTTCTGACTCTAGGTGCGAGCTTGATGGGATTTTTATCGACCCGTGCTTTCGCTATTGCTCGCACTAAATCCTCCACCCAAGCCAAGACTCAAATCACTATGAATACTGAAACACTGCAAAAATTAATAGACCGTGCGGAAATTATCGATGCTGTAAACATCATTGGTATGGGTGCAGATTTACGAGACTGGAAAGCGTGTCGCGCAGCCTTTGCTGACAAGGTTCTAACTGACTACACCTCCCTTAACGGTGGCACTCCCAATACTGTAGCAACAGATACCTTAGTTGCTGGCTGGGCGGACGTTTTCAGCAAAACTTTCAAAGCCACTCAGCACATGATAACCAATCATGCAGTGATAATTAATGGCGATCGCGCAACCTGCACTTCCCACTTTCGGGCGCATCACGTCTATCTTGAGGGGAAATCTGGTAAAACGTGGACGCTCGGTGGCTTCTACAATCATGGGCTAACCCACATCAACGGACATTGGAAAGTTACACAAATGAAAATGACTTGGACTTACGAAGAAGGGATTCGCCCCAGTTAAATTTTATGATACAGTCCGATATTATCATCCTCAAATCCTCTTGGGATGGGCTTGCTATCAAGTACGCATATCCTGTTAAACCACCTGTTTGCTCGAGCAATACTTTAATAGTCAGTCTTGCGATTCTCCAAATGGGAGTTACTACTTCAATACCAACGGAATGCTTTGCTAACTTAGAACAATTTGAATCTAATTGGTTGAGAGATGTCCAGCAAAAACCACTTTTAGATTATCTACAAATTGCACTTAGTCTCTTGAGATTTGAGCAAATCATTGACCAAAAAATACTTTGTCTTCATAGAAAGCTCATCTTAAAGATACAGATTACTGACCCCTCAATTCTTCATCTAACACATCTACTACGAGCCGAAATGGAAACTCCAAGATTTCTCAGTCAACAGTTCGTTTCTTCAATTATTACTACTCTCTTAATCCATAGTTGGCAGCAATTGTAAACTGTAGTTATGGTGTGTCAGGGCGCTCGCACCTCCTGTGAAGAAGCATCTTAGTTTTCCATTATGTCCGATCTACCAATCCCCAATTCTTGAAGCTTGATTTTAACATCTTGCCACTTCAAGCCGCAGTAATAATATTTTTTATCTAAAAAATTTGCTAGGTAATAACCTTGTAAAAAGAATTAATTTTCCTACGTATCTATTCTCAAAGGTGGCGCAGAACAATCCACCATCAACAAGCTTTACAAATTTTGCAGCAGTTAAGTCAGTTAGAAACGGTTTCAGTATTTTTTGTGTTCTAAATAATGAAATTAAGTTAGCTAAAACTTTTTTTAGCAGGGTTGCTCTACCTTTATTTGCTTTTTTCCGTTGATATTTACAAGAGAGATTGTATAATCATTACTAAAAACAATAACTTAACTCTTCCCATGACAACACCATCCACTGTTGAGGTCACAATATCCCTGTCAGATCCAGACTTAGATGAGCAAGAGTTACAAGACAAAGTGCAAAATTTGCTACCACAGATTCGAGAGGTGGATGGAGTTGAAGAAGCGAGCCTAGTAGAAGCACAAGAAGCACCAGAGTATGCTAAGGGTGATGGTTTCATTGTTGGGACAATAAGACCAGCGATCGCACCAGGAACTAAGGCTTTGTTTGATTTCCTCAAAGAACGCTTGAGTGGTAAACCGATAGAACTGACAGTGAAAGCACCAGATGGCAGAGAACTGACGATTAAAGCAGAAAATGAAGAAAAGTTTAACTTTGCATTTCAAAAAGCACAGGAATTTCTCAATTCTCCTCGGTAGATTATATAGGAGTCAAATTTTTTAAGCTATGGGTCTTCTAGGATGAGGAAAATAGCACTGCTAGTTGGAGTGAGTGAATATGAGCCGGGATTGAATCCTTTACCTGCGGCGGTTAAGGATGTTGAAGCAATGCAAAGAGTGCTGACAAACCCAGAGATAGGTGGGTTTACGGAAATTGCAATGCTCAAAAATTCTCAACGCCAAGAAATGGAGGAAGCTATCTACAAACTATTTTCTCGCGGTCAAAAAGATGACTTATTGCTGTTTTATTTCTCCGGTCATGGGATTACAGATGAAAGCGGAAGATTGTATTTATCAACTCGTGTGACACGTAAAGAGAATGGAATAACTGGTTCCACCATCAGCAGTAGCAGCAAGTTTTGTACACGACAGCATAAATGGAAGTAGATCTCAAAGACAGGTTATTATCTTAGACTGTTGCTTTAGTGGTGCGATCGCTAAAGGATTGACTGTAAAAGATGATGGCACAGTTGATCTCAGAACACAACTCGGTGGTAAGGGACGAGCTATCCTCACATCCTCAAGTTCTACCCAACGTTCTTTTGAGCAGGAAGGTTCCGAACTTTCGATTTACACCCGTTACTTAGTAGAAGGGATTGAAAAGGGTGCAGCTGACAAAGACGGAGATGGTTGGATTTCTGTAGATGAACTCCACGAATATGTTAGCAGCAAGGTGCAAGAAGCAGCTCCAGCCATGACTCCTAATTTCTTTCCTGTTGAGGAAGGCTATAGAATTTTACTAGCAAAGTCCGCCAAAGACGATCCCAAGCTCAAGTATCGTAAGGAAGTGGAAAGTCGAGCACAACAAGAACAGGGTAAGTTTTCTGTCTTTGCTCGTCGAATGTTGGACTCAAAGCGGGAGGAGTGGGAATTATCTTTAGAAGAGGGAACAGCTATTGAAGAAGAAGTCCTTCAACCTTACCGAGAGTACGAACGCAAATGTAATGAATACGAGCAAGCGTTAATTGAAGCAATTAAACAAGAATACCCGTTTAGACCAAGAGTACAACAAGATTTAAAAGAATATCAGCAATATTTGGGGTTGCGCGATGGAGATATTGCTTCCATAGAACAACGAGTGCTTAGCCCTAAAAAAGCAGAATACGATCGCGATCGACAACAAGCAAAGAAGTTGTTGCAGCAAGAACAACAAATAAACTCACAAGAGCAATACCAAGAACAAGTCACTTCAACAGTTTCTCAGCCAAAGTCCCCCGCGCTCCAAACTCAGCCGTTTGAGTTCGAGTTTGCCACTATTACAGTTAAATCGGGATTTTTGGGGATAGGGAAGAAAACCTGCGAAATTAACCGCACTTCTCGCCGAGCAGAGTTTTTCACAGAGGACTTGGGGAATGGTGTGTTGCTAGAGATGGTAGCAATTCCTCGGGGTCAGTTTTTGATGGGTTCGCCTGAAAGCGAACTAGAACGTTATGACACTGAAAGCCCGCAGCATACCGTGACCATTCAACCTTTTTTTATGGGGAAATATCCCATCACCCAAGCTCAATGGCAAGCTGTCGCCAATCTTCCTAAAGTAGAAGTAGATTTAAAGCCCGATCCCTCTCATTTCAAAGGAGCAAAAAGACCTGTTGAGCAGGTTTCTTGGGATGATGCAATTGAGTTCTGCGCTCGGTTATCTCAAAAGACTGGAAAGAATTATCGTTTGCCTAGCGAAGCAGAATGGGAATATGCTTGTCGAGCAGGAACGACCACTCCTTTTCATTTTGGCGAGACCATTACAACAGATTTGGCTAATTATCGAGGAACAGACTGGACGTATGAAGGGACAGTGTATCCAGGCAATTACGGTCAGGGTTCTAAGGGAGAATATCGAGAGCAAACAACAGATGTCGGAAAATCTTTGCCAAATGCCTTTGGTTTATACGATATGCATGGTAATATATGGGAGTGGTGTCAAGATGCGTGGCATGATAATTATGAGAGCGCACCCACAGATGGCACTGCTTGGATGAAAGATAATGATAATCATTTAAGGCTATTATGTGGCGGTTTATGGTACGGCGACCCGAAGATTTGCCGTTCGGCGCATTGCAACTGGAACTTGCGTGTCGACAGGAACCTCCACGTTGGTTTTCGTGTAGCTGTCCCGGTTCAGAGGGCTTTATAATTCTTTACACTTTACTCTATAACCCTTTACTCTATTTCCGGTTATCGCGCTAAGCGCGATCGAATTGTTTTGGCTTTTTTTGGATGGTTAGATAATGCCATTTAAATCATATCCAAAACTGCTAATTTAATCAAGAGGTTTACGCCAAATTGATTTTTTTATTCGGCGATCGCACCATACTATTCTCAACAAGCTCAAAAAATCAGATTGGCGAGCGAAAAAGTACGGAATATGGTAATTTTAAGTATGGGGTAGGGATTCCACTGATGCGTGGCGGTTCGTGGTACAACGCTCCGAGGAATTGCCGTTCGGCGTATTGCAACAGGAACTCGCGTGACGACAGGAACCACAACGTTGGTTTTCGTGTGGCTGTCCCGGTTCAGAGTACTCCTCTACATCGGAACTGATAGGTGTGAATTTATCAGGTGTATTTGAACGAGTCCAAACCTGCTCCAGGAAGTTGAGAACAGCTTCCAAATATAAAACTGAGCCGGATATCTTGGTAGGCTGCAAAGTCGAAGAGTTGTTCGGCTTACAATATTTTTCAGTGAGCGATCGCACGTTTGCTGTGTAACCCAAATCAACAAGCCAAACGTCTCCCCGTGAAGGAATACTTATATTTTGCACCTGTAAGGGTAACCCGCAGATCGGCGAATAAAGAAGTAAAAGAGCAAGCTCACGAAAAATAAAAAGTAAAGATGAAGCTGAACCCACCATGACGAGTAGTTTTCATATAGTGAAGACAATCTAGTCTGGCATAGGGTGTAGTGGTTTATTAGAGTATCTCTTAATTGGAAGCTTAACAACTTTATGTCCATGAGCAATTTGCTTCTTTCTGAGATCGTCGAATATTGCCCTCAGGTCATAGTTGAAAGATTTTGCGTATTCTTCCCTGTACTGATGAATTTCTCCAATAATTTCGTCCTTGTACATAGTTAGTCTCCTCGAGGCTCAATTTCTATGAACTCATAAGGCGTACAAACAAATGGTAACTCATATCCAAGTTCGGAGCTAATTTGAGATAACTTTCTTTGAATTTTAGCATTTGCCATGTGTTTGCAGTTCCATGTTAAGAGATAGTCCAAATCGTAAACCGTTGCCAGCGCCATATGCAAAGCATCATTTGATGCTTTAGGTGGTAGGTTGCTTTGCCGCAAAAACTCCTGTGCCAGTTCCACAGCTTCTTCCGTTAGATCCAGAAATGTTAAGGATTGTAACAAGTTCAGCCTTTGAGCAGCAATTTTTGAATCTCCCATTGCGGCTTCATCCTCTACTATTTCCGAAGCATAAAGAACCAATGAACTACGATACTCATCCCACCAGTCCTGAGTAACTTTGATGTTGGCAGCAAGAATTAAATTGTCCGTTGGTCTAGCGGTAAGGTAACCAAGAATACTAGTCTCAATGTAAACGGTTTTACTCATGTAGGTAGATTATCATTTTCTTCAAATTCAGTTTTTTTGACATATTGTTCAATAGAAAAACTATACTGGTCAATCAGTATATATTCTTGCAACTCGGGAATTGAACGGTAGTATTTAAATTTCTCTGTTCGATCGAAGGCTAATCAACAAGCCAAACTTCTCCCCGTGAAGGACTACTCATACGCTGATTCCTGCTTATCTAGCTCTAAAAAAAGTTCTTCAGCATTCCAGGATAAGTCTTCATCCGACAAAGGCGGAAAATCTAAATGAGTCACTCGTTTCAAAATCTCCGAAACAATCTCTAGCCTTTCTAGTTCACTTAAGCTATCAAAAGTACTTAACAACTCTTGTACTGAAGCAGTCATAACTCTTTTCTTCAACTACTTTTTGGTCTTAACATATATCAGTTATTATATATAGAACTTATGTAAGCTCAACGGGGAGCCGGATAGCTTAATAGGCTGTAGCTGTAAAGTCATACAGTTGCTCGGCTTATAATGTTTTTAAAGGAGCGATAAGCCCTTAGTTTAATTGAGTACAGACGTATCGCGTTTTCAGCAAGAATTTAGACAAGTAATTGCTCGTTTTTGCTTAAGTTTCACTTTTACTCTTTTTAGCCTGGAACTGCTGAAGAATTGCAGCCTGAATTTTAGCATCAAATTCAGGGTCGTCGTAAGTGGCAATGATTTTGTGCGATCGCTTACCAAGTCTATCTAAATAGATGTCCAGAGCTACTCGAGCTTCACGATGACTCATAAAATATTGTCGTAACTCTGTATCAGACATAGCTTCATAGTTAACATCACTCATCAAAACACATCCCCATTTAAGTAAAATTATCCTGCAAAAAGAATGCGTCACCAGATTTTGTAGGGGCGCAAAGCCTTGCGCCCTTACGTAACGTCTCCGGGGAAAGTCATAGCGATCGCATCCTCTATTCCCTCACTCTTCCTCATTTGCTTCAAAGTTAACTCGTGCGTAAATATCTTTAAAGGTTATTTGGAAATCTACAGATTTTAAGACTAAAACTGCATCTTCTCCTTCATATTCTTTAAAAGTCCATTCTCCTTCTGTTTTTTTCACATATTGTTCAATAGAAAAACTATACTGGTCAATTAGTATATATTCTTGTAAAGTGGAGATTGAGCGATAGTATTTAAATTTATCTGTTTTATCAAAGGCTTGAGTAGATTTTGATAAGACTTCAACAATTAACATGGGATTAGTAATAGCTGTTTTGTTATTTCCTTCATACACAGGTTCTCCTTGAACAACCATGACATCAGGATAAGTATAGAGATGGTAACGATGTATCCATAATTTTACATCTACCATGTATACTTCGTACTCTTGCTCTTGTAGTGTCAAGGGAAATTTTCTACAAAAATTTAGCGCAATTTTATTATGATTGCTTGTTCCTCCTGGTATTGGGATAATTTCTCCATCTATATATTCACTTCTAAATTCTGCTTGCTCTTCTAATTCCAAATATTCCTATGGCGTGTAATAGCGTTTTTCTGTCTGTAAAACCATAATTTACCTCAATCAGCTATTATGTACTATTCATATAGTACTGTATTAGGAACTCGATCTTTTTTAACCGCAGATGAACGCAGATGGACGCGGATAAAGGAGAGGGGAATTGTGGTGAGGGAGTCTCTAATTTTGTTGGAAAATGACGGAAAGATTGTTTGCTGGCATTTGGTAGGTTTTTACCAAAGTTAGATTTTGTGTCCTGGCTGCATTTACAATATCATTGAGGTCGCGCACGCCCCATTCTGGATTTTGCGATTGCAATGACTCGTCAAATGCTTCATTGCTTGGGGCTGTGTGTTTTCCATCGACTTTAAAGGGATCGTACATATATAAAATGCCTCCAGGTGGTAGAATACGACCAGCACCAGCCATGAGTCCCAAGCAAGCAGACCATGGTGCAATGTGTATCATGTTAATATTGACTATGGCTGTGATTGGCGATCGCTCTAAGTCATCTATATGAGACCACTTTGGTGATGCGTCTTTTTCTACTGACCAAACGGGCGCACAAACATCAATGTCAATGGGTGGATACAAATTTTCGCACAGAAGGTTTGCCGACCATGCAGCAATGCTAGTGCGTAATTGCGGATTGGGTTCAGAAGGTAGCCATTTACGGGGCTTCAGGTGTGGAGCAAAAAAGACAGCGTGTTCTCCAGTACCGCTTGCTACTTCCAAAATAGTACCGTTGGGTGGCAGTACGTTCAAAAGGACTTCCAAAATTGGTTCGCGGTTACGCTGGGTTGCGGGTGCGTATTTTCTAGCATCGTCATTTGTCATTTGTGATTCGTCCTGGTTTATTCGTTTTCTATCAATGACTTAAGGAATCTTATGGGATAGGCGTCCTCGCTAGTGCTATATAAGTGGCGGGCTGTGAGCACCGCACCACAAGAAATTTTGAGAGATTTTTTATTTGGAAGTCCGTTAGTTTTTGATTGACAGTGTAAAAAAGAATAATCATAATATAGAGATACTGCTTAAATCCTGCCATAACTTTGTTAGAAAAAAGCTCGGCTGCCATAGGTTTTCAAGCATAGCATCGGATTCCTATAGTTATCCCAAACAATTGGCTAGTATTAAGTCTTGTGCATCGGGTATTGAAAACCGAGGCAGAAGTAAAACGAGTTTGTCAGTATATAATTTTTACTTTAATGACGTAGAGTGAGTAAAGTGTAAAATTTCAAAGACTCAAAATCTGGAAAATACTTGGCTTATAGTCCGCGTTCGCGTAGCGTGCGCGAAGTGCATAGACGGACGAGCGTCTGTGTAGTAGCGAATTCCATTCGCCCATGATTTTTGAAACATCCTCTAAGGGACTCAGTATGTAAGCGCAACAAAATTACTATAAGTACGCCTGAATCCCTTACCAATAACAAATGACAAACGACAAATGACAAATGGATATGATTAAACTTGGTTCGTTGGTTCAATCCCGTAACAATGATTTGGGGATAGGAAAAGTTACTGAAATATTGTCTGATGTCGAAGCAACTGTTGAGTATTTCTGCTCAGTAGGACAACGGATCGAAAAAACTTTACTCCTAAGTTCGTTGTATGAAGTTAGACTGCAGCCTCAGACTCGATGTTATATAGTGTCGTCAACCCAGGAGACTTGGACAATCGGTAGAATCTCCGCTTGGGATGAAGAAATCGAACACTATCAAATTGACTTACCCGATAAAAAAACTATCTTTGCGGCTGAACAGGAAATTTATGTTCGTTGCAATCGCTTGAGGGTAAATCCTATCGATATCTTGGCTATGAAGGGTCATGAAACACCCTATTTCCACGATAAAAGATTGGCTTTTTACAAATGCTTGATTCAGCAACGGGCTGTGAGTCGCGGGATGACTGGACTGTTGAGCGCGAATATTGAGCTTTATCCCCATCAAGTGGAAGTGGTTCGGCGGGTATTGGAAGATCCGGTTCAACGTTACCTGTTAGCGGATGAGGTGGGTTTAGGAAAAACTATTGAGGCTGGTGCTATTCTTCGTCAATACCTGTTGGATGAGTCTGGAGATGCTGTAGTTATAGTCCCTCAGTATTTGGTGGAACAATGGCGTACTGAGTTGGAGAAGTTTTACATTTCTCATTTTCCCAACAGAGTGAGGGTGCTTGCTGTTGAGGATGTGAGCCAGGTTAGTCCAAATGCTAAATTGGGTTTCCTCATTTTAGATGAAGCTCACAACATTGCTGCTTTGGCAAAGTCTTCGGACTCTTTCCAACGCAAGAGTTTTGAACGTTTTAAACTCCTCGCTCATAAAAGCGATCGCTTGCTGTTACTCTCGGCGACTCCTGTTGTCGATCGCGAACAAGATTTTCTCGCAATGCTTCACTTGTTAGATCCGACAGCGTATCAACTTGACGAATTGGCAAATTTCCGCGATAAAGTGGCAAAACGCCAAGATATTGGTAGAGTGCTGCTGTCTTTTAAAGAAGGCGCGAATCCCTTTGTCCTCAAAACTAACCTCAAACAACTCCGGAATCTATTTGCGGAAGATAAGTATTTACTGAATCTGGTAGAGGAATTACAAAATTCTTTACAAGCAGAGGATGCTGACCGAGATAAGATAGTTCGAGCGATTCGCACCCACATCAGCGATACTTACAGGCTTCACCGCCGCATGCTACGCAACCGCCGCGATCGCGTAGAAGATGTCATTTTCGATCGCAATATTACACCTAAAGTAGAGTATGACTTAGATGAGCGATCGCTTTCAATCCACGAACTGATTGATGAATGGCGTACTGTCGCTCCTCATGAAGAGCAGTATATCCGAATTTTTCTGCTGTTCTTCCTAGCTTCTGGAACTTGGTTGGGTATTTTAGAACAGGTACTTGTTGCGCGTTTAAGCAGCAAAGCTCATCCTAAACTCATTCAGGAGTTTGGTGAAGAAAACGTTCGCATTTTGACTTCAACTCCTAAATTTTCAGGAGAAGAAGCGCTTCTAGAGTCATTACTCAAAGTGATTCGTGAACCTGTAGAGGATGGAGAACGCACGGAAAATTTGAAAACCGTGCTTTTGAATCAGCTAGCTGCACACTTTAAAATTCCAACCTCAGTTCGTAGAAATAAAGAGGAATTACTAAAAAGGATACAGCAGAGAATTCAGCGACCAATTTCTGATGATGTTTTGCCAAAATTTGTTGTCTTTACCAGTTTTGTGCAAAGTTGTGCTGAAATTGTGCGGTCTTTGTCAGAAATTTTTGGAGCGGGGATAGTCGCCAGCCATCAATTTGGGGAATCAAGAGCAAAGATTGAGGAAAATATCAATAGGTTCAAGAATAACCCAAACTGCTTTATTTTGGTATGCGATCGCTCTGGAGAAGAAGGACGCAATCTCCAATTTGCTGACTGGTTAATTCATTTCGATCTCCCTTGGTCGCCCAATCAATTAGAGCAAAGAATTGGTAGAATCGACCGGATTGGTAGCAAAATAGGCGTTCAATCCTGTGTGTTGTTAGGTCCCTATTTAGAAGATAGCCCGCATAATGCTTGGTATCAAATACTGAAAGATGGATTTGGAATTTTCCAGCAATCGATTGCTAGCTTACAGTTTTATGTAGATGAAAAATTGAAAGAGTTGGAAACAGTTTTGTTGAAAGCAAGTGCTGTTGGATTGTTGGAAAAAACCGAACAAATTCAAGAACAAATACAAGCAGAAATCGTCAAAATTAACGAACAGAATGCTTTAGATGAAATTGATGCTAGCGATGAAGTTGCATATCAGTATTTTCAAGAACTAGATAATTATGATGCCAAACACCCAGAAATAAAACGAGCCATTGAATCTTGGATGTGTGATGCGTTGGGATTTAAGCCAATTAATGACGCAAATTTATCAGAAGTGCGGCGCTATCAACCGACAACTCGCACGTTAGTTCCTGTAGATGATTTGAAAACTCGCTTTGCTAAGGGTTATCTAGACCAATTTGGTACTTATAACCGTAGGGTAGCCAACCAAAATCCCGGAATTAAACTTTTTCGTTTGGGAGAGGGATTGGTAAACTCTCTCTTAAGTTATGTAGACTGGGATGACCGAGGTCAAGCCTTTGCTATGTGGCGTGCGGATGCATCTTGGGATGCATCTGAAGGGATGGAATGGTTCGGATTTCGATGCAATTATGTGGTGGAAGCCAATTTAAAACCTGCAAAACAAGTTTTAAAAGAGAATGACTTAGGAACTTCTAAAAATAAAATCTTGCAGCGACGGGTTGATGCTTTATTTCCGCCAATTATCGAAACTATATTTATTGATGGTCGCTACGTTCCAATAAGTATGGTTGAAGATGAAAAGCTTTTAAATATACTGCGACGCCCGTATAACAATAAAAGCAGTCATCCATACCGAGATTACAATCTGGCAAAGGAAGACGTAGCTATTATTGACGATTTTGTGAATGCGAGTCAATGGCAAAAGTTTTGCTATCAAGCACATAAGACTTCTTTGAAATTACTCTCCCGTCGTCCTGATTTTATAGACTTGTGCAAACGGTACGCTTTGGTAGCACAGAAGAAGTTAGGGAATCGAGAAGAACAGTTGCGCTTGCGTTTGAACCGACAGAGTAGCGATCGCGTTCTGGCTCAAGAGTTGGAAATCGAAAAAGCTCTAAATGCAGCCATTTTAGAGGGAATTCGCCAACCCCTTTTGAGACTGGATTCTGTCGGTTTCATCATTGTATCCGGGCGAGCGCCCATGACCAGTGACCAGTGACCAGTGACTGATTCCTTCCCAGAACTTAGAGAAATTCTAGAAACAGTTCATATCCCCACAGATACGAGCTGTTTTTTAGAACCCTGTCACCGACTTTTTACCTACGGGTGCGGGAAAAAGTCTTTGCGCTCAACTTCCCGCACTCTTAGAATCTCAAACTGCTCGCTTTGTACACTCAGCAACATCACCAGCACTCAGTGAGCGAACGGTCAGCAACTGGCTTCGGGGGGGGAGTCCTGAGGGCGGGCGGTAGCTGGTTACGACCTGAAATTATAAATAACTATACAGAGTAGAGTTTCTCCACCCAAAATGAAATAATCACACAATCGATATTGAGCGATCGCCAAGAAGAGAGAGGAGAGAATTTTACAAATGATTTAGGATGGCTATAGCTACTTCATTTTAACTGGATTCATCCAAACTTCCAAAAAAGAGAAAAATTGGGATGAAGCCACAGTCAGAACAAGATAAACTAGAGCAACTGCAGTGTAAATCTCAAAAGAACGATAAGTCTCAGCGACAATTAACTGACCGCGACGAAATAATTCCTCAAAACCTATCACTGCTACAAGGCTGGTATCCTTAAGCAAGGAGATAAATTCATTACTCAAAGGTGGAATCATGCGACGGAATGCTTGGGGAAAGATGATGTAACGCATTGTTTGCACTCCACTCATACCCAAAGAATTTGCAGCTTCTGACTGTCCTGGTTCAATGGATTGAATTCCAGCACGGACAATTTCGGCTATGTACGCTGCGGAGTTGAGACTCAGAGCAATGACAGCAGCTACCAAACGGTCAAAACGCAGAGGTACGCCAAAACTTTGAGCCAGTGCTGGTAAACCAAAGTAAATCATAAAAATCTGTACTAGCAATGGGGTACCGCGAAAGAAATCAATATATGCACGAGAGACCCAAGAGAGAGGTAAAATCGGTGAAAGTCGAATTATTCCCAGTAAAGAGCCAGCGATCGTGCCAAAAAAAACAGAAAGTGCGGTAATCTCAAGTGTTACTAAAGCACCAAAAAGTAGATCTGGTAGCGCTTTGATGATAATATCTAAACTTTGAATCATTGTTAGTGGTTAGTGGTTAGTGGGCATTGGGCATTGGTCAAGTCGCTGTTTGGAGTACTCGTCATTGGTAATTTTTGACTGGAATTACGAATTACGAATTATTCTGTCACTGGTAACTGTGGGGGTTTTACACCAAACCATTTTTGGTAAATTTGAGCGTAAGTGCCGTTGGAAATTAGCTTTGCTAAAGCAGTGTTAATATTATTGAGATGGGGTGAGTTTTTAGGCAGGGCAATGCCATAATATTCTTCAGTGAGAAGTTGTCCAACTACTTTTATACCTTTGATATTGCCACTCTTTATAGCTTCTAATGTAACGGGAGCATCATTGAGTACAGCATCCACATTACCATTTGCCAATTCCTGTAAAGCGAGAGGAGCAGAATCAAATTCTCGTACCCGCTCGCCAGAAATGCTTTTAGCTTTTTTTGCTCCGGTTGTACCAATTTGAACGGCAATTGTTTTATTTTTTAGATTATCTAAACTGGTAATTGTTGTGTTATCTTGACGAACTGCTATGGCTAAACCAGCTTTAAAGTAAGGTCGGGAAAAAGCTACGACTTGAGCGCGTTCTGATGTAATAGTCATAGCACTGATAGCCGCATCGATAGTATTTGCTTGAAGTGCTGGTATCATACCATCAAAGGGTAAACTTTGAAATTCAACCTTTAATCCAGCCGCTTGTCCTACTGCTTTCATCAAATCGATATCAAAACCCACAAGTTCGTTTCCTACGCCTTTGGATTCAAATGGTGGAAAAGCAGGTTCTGTAGCAACCTTAATAGTTTTGCTTGCTGGGGGAGTACCATCTGAGGATGTACTGCTAGTGCTGCTATTGGAAGGATTGCAAGCAGACAAAATCAAAGCCGTACCCAACCCACCTAGGAAATGTTTGATAAAATGCGATCGCGTAACTTTTGGCTCGAACATGGTTTTTTCAGTTAGCTATTTGCAAATACAAATGATTTTGCTAAAACTACAAAAAATTACAACTTGGTAGCGGTTGATGAAAATTTTGGCAAAGTTTAAGGTGTTTGCCATAATATAGGAGAATTATCGTACAACAAATGTGGGATATGGAAAACTCCAAACCTGCAATTCTTTTTGAAAATATAGAAAAGAGCTATGGTTCTATAAAAGTACTCAAGGGAATCACGGGTATTGTTATTAAAGGGGAAGTGGTTGCGGTTATTGGTGCGTCAGGATGTGGGAAAAGTACACTACTACGCTGCTTTAACCGCTTAGAATCTATTGACAGCGGACATTTGGTAGTAAACGATATTGACTTATCACCACCGACTTTTAACAACAGACAGCTGCGACATCTACGGGTACAAGTTGGCATGGTTTTTCAACAGTTTAACTTGTTTCCGCATTTAAGTGTATTAGAAAACCTCACTTTAGCACCACGCAAGGTATTGGGTAAATCTGCGAAAGAAAGCAACCAACTTGCTGGATTCTATTTGGAAAAAGTTGGGCTTTTTGACAAAGCATCTGCATATCCAGAACAACTTTCTGGTGGACAAAAGCAAAGGGTTGCGATCGCTCGCAGTTTGTGCATGAACCCACAGTTGATATTATTTGATGAACCTACCAGCTCCCTAGATCCAGAACTTGTGGGTGAAGTTTTGCAAGTCATGCAACAATTAGCAGCAGAAGGTATGACGATGGTAGTTGTGACTCATGAGATGCAATTTGCTCGGGAAGTAGCACATCGAGTTCTATTTTTAGACCAAGGCGTTGTGGTGGAACAAGGTTGTGCAAAAGAGGTTTTATCAAATCCCGAAAGCGATCGCTTGCGTAGTTTCCTCAGCCGCTTTCACTAATGAGAAGTACTCGTTCTTATCTAAAGCTCTAACAAACTCATGTTTTATCTAACTCAAGCTGCAGAAATTCAAGCAATCATCCCCGAACTTGCTTCGCATCCCATTCTTTGGTTAGATACAGAAGTAGCAGATTATAATACACCATCACCCAAATTAGCTCTCATTCAAGTTTTAGCAGAACCTAACGATTTAATAATCGACGAAACCCTCCAACGGCGCTTGCTCTTTGAATTTAACCTCAAAGGACGCCGTCTGTTCCGCACTCGGATGTCAGAAACAGTAAGACTATTTGCACGACTTCGCCAATCTTCCTTCACAATAATTGGCAAACCTCCCCTACCTTAGTAGCCGATTACCGCTTGCAAACTCGCCCCAGACTTTATCCAAAAAGAGAGATGGCGCCAGAAACAGCCATCGAACAACTAGAAGCCAACAAACTCTTAACACCAATCCAACGAAAAGCCGTTACAGCCATCTTCAATTCCTCCTCGCGTGGGGAAGTACAACTCGCAAATTTTCAGTTGCGTACTACAAGTCAAATACTCCAAGACCTGAACAGCAACAAAAGTCGGGGAGCGATCGTCTCTGCTGGAACTGGAACGGGGAAAACTTTAGCATTTTACTTACCAGCACTTGCACATATCTCGGATTTAGTCAACAAAAATGAGTACTGGAGTAAAGCGCTAGCAATTTACCCCCGCAACGAACTCCTCAAAGGCCAATTTTCCGGAACTTAAGCTACCCTACAAAATCAGTAATTTTAGAGCGGGAAGGGAGTAATTTCGACGCTTTGTTTGTTCAGGTTAAAACTGTATTTCGTCAACAGACCCAAATTCTCCAATTTCTTCTTTTGTAGTTAAATCTGGCTTTTTACCAATCTGATTACCTAACAGTAGATATATGAGAGAAAACATACGATGAAACAAATAATCAACATATACGCTTGAAGTAATAGGAGTTTTTCCTACTTCTGTGTGCCTTATCATAAAGTTGTTACCTATGTAAGTTAATGCTTCAGCATCCTTATTCAGAACTTCTTTCATATTTTCCTCATCAGATGCTTTTTTTAAAAGCATTTCTACAGATTTTTTCTTATTTGATGGCTCGTCTAGTGTTTTTATTCGTTCCCAAGCATCCCACAACTTTTCCAATGATTCTAAACGTACCTTTAAATCTGGATTAAGATATTTAATCCTGGCTGTTTCCAGTAATGAGTCCAACTCTTTATTATTTGTGTGAAAAATAACATTATTTAAGATATCGCTAACTACAGGAGGGGCTAAACGGGTAATTTGTCCATTTTCTTGTAATTCAAAGGTTATACCATTCCGTTCAAATATCCTGTTGACTTTATCACGAAACTTTGCTTGACCTTCTTTTTTTTCAAACCTTAAATGATTGTGTTGAAAGTATAGATGATAATCACATTCAATTGGTTGCGCTATTTTTTCATGACAAAACTCTAAAAGTTCAAGAATTGTTAAAGTGCAAGGTTTATCTAATCCATCTAGAGGCCATTTGATGTTTGGAAAGGAAGACAATATATCTAATTTCATCCCCGATCGATCCGTTCCACATACGTGATTGTTATTATCAGGACATCTTTCAGAAAACTCTTCAGTAAAGTACTGTTCATCAATACACTTATTAATTAACACTACTAAGCCACCCCAAACCTTTGCATCAATTTCATCTTCAATTCTTGGCTTTAATCCAAATTCGCGTTCACCAAAGTAAAAATTGCTCATTATAGTCTTCTTAATAGAAATAAAGGTTGCTTGTTTCCAAATATATCTGTGTTAGAGGTTCAATATTCTTTAGAAGAATCTATACTGTATTTTAGATTAATCTTAGTATTAGACCAAGGAATACCACCGAAAAAATTCTTACCTGCCTCCAATATTTTGATAATTTCCTCAATACGGTCTTTTGACGCTGTTGTAGGTGAAGTGATTTCACGCAAGTGTTCAATATATTTATTCCAGTCACCTTCTACTGCATTAGCGCCTTTCTCAAAACTCTTAGTTGTGTCTTGCCAAAACTGCTCAATTCCGTCTGTAAACTTATTAATCACACGTTGTTCTTCAAAATATTTAACAGTTTGCTTTGCTAAACGCTTCTGCCAAGATTCTCCAAATAAACCCCACACAGCGAAAGCTAATGCAGCCACCAATCCTACACCAAGCACTATTGGACCACCAATAGCTGCTATGAAAGAAATCACCGCAGCAGTACCACCACCGATACTAATGCCAAGTGCAGACAAAAGACTAACTAACTTAGCCACTAGAATATAACTACCAAGATTTCCTAATGCTGCTGCCCAAGCAGATAAAGCGCCAATGCTAGTTAGTCCTGTAAGTCCGCCTAGAAAAGCTCCTTTCGCATCAAAGGGGATCTCGATAGATATATCTAAATTTGGGAGCTTAAGTAAAGCCTCTTGGTATGAACCGAGGAAAGACTCAATTGAAGGTGTTAATTTATCAGAATTAACTTTGATTATCTGTTCTACCTCATGTTGTAATTTCTCAACTAGATAACCAGCAAGACTTTCCTTTGCCTCTTTTTTATCATCGTATAGATTGCGGATAGTTTTTTCGATGGTATCGACAGTTAAAAATTGCTCTGTATATCTTTGAAATGACGTTCTGCTATTTCGTTGTAACTCACGGATACTCTGATGTACCTTGTCGCGTTTCTGCTGAGTTTCTTGTTTACGAGTTGCTTCATTCTCCTCAAGTGCTTGTAGTTGCTTACGCCGTGAATCTATATCAGCAAGAGTTTTTTGATAAGCATCTATTTGTTTACCATAGTTTTTTGTGTTATCCTCCTTAATTGCATTTATTTCCCGCTCGACACGGCACATATGTGCTTCAGGGAGAAATTCGCCTAGTATTTTAGTCAAGTTATCAAATAGCTGTTGACATCTATCAGGTCTTTCTCACCAAAAGGTGAAGAACCTTTTTCGTAAATCTTCTTGAGAAATTTCACGATTTGTTCTTTCTCGACGAGTTGTTAATACCCCTTCATTAAGTTGCTTATAAAGTCGGCTTGCAGCTTTGTAAGGAATTTCTTTAAGCTGATGGTCAGAAATACTCGGATCGGCATGAGTAGCCACAATGAAGAGATTACCTAGCGTAGGGAAATTACTGCTTTCATTCTCTCGTACAGGAAGCAAGTTCAGTAAATTGCTAATTCGTCTCATGTCTTGATCGTTAATATGACCTTTGGCTGGTGAAGCGTATAGCAATATATCGGCTATCTGTGCTGCACTATTAGCCTTCTCCACATCCTTCGAGACTTCATCTGGCTGATCTGAAAAGCCGGGAAGATCTATCAGGTTATAAGCTTGTAGCAAAGGGGAGTGAATGTGTACTACAGCTGCATGAGCCGCTATATCTTCATATTCTCCGTGTACTCCATATTTCTGCAAAGTATCAAAACTTCCTGCTTGCACACAATACTTCTTACAACGTTCTTGGTCATCTAGAAGAAGTAAGTCAATAATTTGCTTACCTTTTTCATCTTTTATCCAAAAATCCTCATTAACAATCAATACATCTTCTTTGCACCATTTTGGACGGTCTTCTATATGGCGAACAAACGTAATTACTCTTGTTGCTGGCTGATAACCGACAGGCAAGTTTTTACTTCCCAACAAAGCGTTTGCCATGTGTGATTTACCAGCATCAAAGCCTCCAGTCAAAACAACATTAGGCTTTTGTTTATAAAGCTTAAGCTGTTGCTGAAAATCACTGGGTGTTGCTGGTGGTGTTGGTATATCTAGTTTGTCTACAGGAGGAGTAGCATCAATGTACTGATTCAGTAAATTTAGTTTGCGATAAAGTTCAGTGTATGGAGTTCCTGGATCAATTCCTTTAAGTAGTGGTACAGGTGCTGACATAGCTGTAGCAAGATCAACACCTAACATTTGCAGCCATTTCACTAAAAGCCCCATTGGAACGGTATCGGGAGCCTGCTCATAAAGATTTACTTGCGTCTTAGAAATGTCTAAGGCATTAGCTACTTCTAGCTGCTCCATACCCGCGTTTTGACGATATCTTAGTAAGTCAATATTCATTCCTGTTACTCTAATGCATTAATAATCCAATAAAATACTTAATACAAGTATTACCAAATTTAAAACCGTACTAACACTGATATTTGAAACAACGTATTAAGCGATCGCTGTCAAATTTTAAGACGATGAATGTAGAAATTAGCGCTTAAGCTGACGGGATTTTCTACAGCAGTAAAATCCTATAGTGGCGGCGTTGATGACGAAGATGAAGATTCTCCGACAGAACGCCTACAGGTAAAAGCGGATTATTTCCGATTGCTTGCAAAGTTAAAATTAGACCAAGTCTTCCAAGCGGTCATCAATAACAATGTAGTTAACTGAGCAGGAGTAATTTATGAAAATTGTTACTAGTTAGGAACAAAAAGGCACTCAACCAGTGTTGGAACACGAAGCGGTGAATCTACTGTAGGAAAAGATGCCTATTGAAGCAGCGCGGGTAACAGGGTTAACAGTGGAGCGAGTGCAACAGTTACGGACAGAAATTCCTAAATAGGGCTTGCTGAAAAAGTCGGGCCAGGTGAATATAGAAGCCACACAGTATGCAAAATGGGACTTTCATCCCTTAGTTTCCTAATTTACCCAGCGCTCGCCGACGAAAATGTAAGGTTTTTGAGACTATAAATGTTATAAACTTGCACTTGTTTGGCAAAAAAAGGCTTGAAACCCTTATCTGTTCTACCTTCCGATTGTATTCAGCAAGCCCTAAATAGTGCATTAGTATCTACAAGAAAAGTCAACTATAACTCCTCGTCGTCATACATACTTTCTCGACTAACAGCATAATATGATAACAGCGGTGTATTGCGATCGCGATTCTCCGCCCACTCCCGAAACGCTTGTGCCAATTGTTCTGGGGTTGCGGTTTCGTATAAAGGACGTTGCACCTGTTGCGGTTGAACTAATCGCTCAAGCATTGCATCTAAGTGTGGTTTAATTTCGTCTGGGCTTTTTGTGGTTATCCGCGCCAGAACCTAGGTAATTGTTTCTATATCTTCTTTATGGCTTTCCTCAAAATCACGAAGCAGTTCTTTTGTTTGGTTGTTCATAGCGATCGCACTATCGTTCGACAGAATTATTTTTAAATTAGCAAGAGATTTCTATATTAGAATATCCCAGCATCTTCGGCTGAGGGAAAGGGAAGCTAGACTTAGCAGAAAGTTTAATTTCTTTAAGTAAAGCTGCGGAGCTTTTGCGAAAACCGATTCACGAAGTAGAGACTGGATTAAAAAGACCGCGTATTAATGGCGTTATTAACTACAATGGAATTTAATTATAAATAGCTAAGCGGAAATAAACCGAGCTATATTACAAAATATAAATATGCTGGAAATCCTTACCAATGAGGAATGACAAACGACAAATGACGCTCCTCACTAAACTGGTACATCACGAATAGGGGTACGCAGGCTCCCTTGGGTTGGTACTGGGAGCGCAAAGAAATTAAAAATTACTGAATAATTGCTGGCATAAGGATTATGATGGAAATAATAAGTTGTAATTGCTGTCTATGAATCCTCAATCCGTTGCAAATTTAAACAAGTTACCTCTTCATGTCCTAGTTGAACGGCTGGATTCAGGGCATTTTATAGCATCAGTGTCAGAGTTAGCTGATTGTGTAGCCGAAGCTGAAAATCGTGAGGATGCGATCGCATATGTACGGGAAAAAATTAAAGCAAGGTTAGCAAATATTGAGATTTTAACGATAGAAGTTTCAAATAACCCTTGGACAGATTTTATTGGTATGTTTGAAGGAGATGAAGAGTTTGCAGAGCTTGCAGAGGAATTGCGGACAGAGCGCGAGTTAGATATAAATGGTGGAGCATGAGCCTTTGGTTGCTAGATACTGACCATGTCTCGCTACTCTTGGAAAGACATCCACAAATTAGCCGTCAGGTAGCTGACCTAGGAGCGGAAGTTGCGATCTCCATCGTAACGGTTCAGGAATTGTTTAATGGCTGGGTAGTACGAATTAATAGTACGCAGAAAGTAGAAGATGTTGTACGACTTTATGGAAAATTGAATCGTACAGTTGCTCTATTCGGACGAGTGAGGATATTGGATTTTGACGAGAAAGCAGGTGAAACTTTTCAGCATTTGCTAAAAGAAAATCCAATGTTATCTAAGCAGCGATTACAGAAAGATATGCGAATTGCTGCAATTGGCTTAGTGAATGATGCAGTTGTAGTGACACGAAACTATCGAGATTTTTCTCAGGTACCAGATTTAAAAATTGAGGATTGGTCACGCCTGTAGGGATGAAATTGCTCGGCGTTGATAAAACGCCCACATTACTTAATTCAACCACAGGGTAGAATTGAAAATGAACAGCAAGCAATTGAGCACTTGCAAACTATGCAAGTCTTTGATGTTCCTACTATTGCTCAATTCTACTTCTTAACCGACAGACATTACGGGAAAATAAAAGCTTATATTAGAATGTTATATTACCTGTGCTTGCTTATTCTAGAATATTTGCGATTCTAACCTGCCTCTGCTTAAGTTGAATGAGAAGAAATGCCTTTCAGTTACATCTTTTATAGCCTACATAGGAATCCGGTTTGATTTCTGAACGAGTTTTTAGGCTTTAAACTTGCTGTATAAGCTTTTGAGTCTCAGTATACGGTCAAAATTCAAATAGGAATCTTAGATGGCGTTAATAACTACAATAGAAGTTAATTATAATTCCTCATATGAAAGTCGAGTCTATCCTCATAAAGAACTTCAAGCGCTTCGAGAGTCTGGAGGTATCGTTTCAAAATCAAACCCTCAACACGCTCAGCAACCGCTTTTTGGTATTGGGCGATAACGGTACGGGGAAGACAACCCTACTGCAAGCCATTGCACTTCCCTTGGCATTAGCAACCAAGCAAATTCAACAAGTTACCGATTTTGATTGGCTGGGATTCCTCCCCGGTCGCTACCAACGTTGGGGAATACCGCAGATTGAACTGGAAGTGTTATTTACAGATGCGGAAATCACTGCGACTCGTGCCAGTCAATGTATATGGCTGGTCTCTCCCTGGATATCCGATCTCCCCATTATCGATAACACCGCTAACACCTTCGTGTGCTTGGAACCTTCCTGAAGTCGCTCCCACATCCGCCTCTCCCAAATACTCACTACTTTAGCTGAACGCGGAACAACCGTACACATTGCTACCCGTCCCGATACCCACAACAACACTTTTAAAGAAAAAGTCAAAGCCAGAATTGACTATCAAGAATTTCCCATACGATTTCACATGACCGAAGAACTCCATGCAAAAGGTATCCTAGGAGACGGGTATTATCTTGCAGGTTCTATGAATTTCACTTACAATGGCACGACTGTTAATGAAGAAGCCCTAACTTTCGAGACATCAACAGAAGTCATCGCCCAAGACTCTTAGCAATGGCATATGGCATAATTGGAATGTGTATAATCCAGAACTTCGTCAACAAATTGCAAGCATTGCCAGTCGTTTTCAAATCTTTGAATGCATTCAATGTGCCGAAGCCATCAAAAGATTTCTGATTGAGCAAAAAATTCGTGGCAAACAGATTAAACTGTTTACGGGAAGTACAGAAGACCCTTTTTGTAACATCTACCATGAAATTCTTAACCAAAATATTTCAACCAATGGTTACCATGAAGCAATTGTGCTGGAAATAGAAGGCAAAGAATTAGTGTTTGATAATATTCATCCTCAAGGAGTCTTAAAAGCAGATTGGATAAATAATCTCTACTGTCCTATAAAAGATATAGGTGGAGATTTCCAAATCACAGAAATTGATTTCTAATTAGGAGATTTAGCATGAGTAACTTTTACGAATTGATCCAGAAGATTAAGAAAAGACCTTCCATGTATCTAGGTAAACCCGCAATCAGTAATCTCCGCTCCTGTTTAGCTGGTTACATTCTTGCTCGACGTGAACTAGGCATTTCTCAGACTGAACAAGAAAAGAAATTTACTGAATTTCAAGAATGGATTCAGAAAAAATTCAACATCTCTTCCAGCCAATCCTGGGATAAAGTGATTCTCTTCTATTCAGAAGATGAACGCACTGCTCTAGAGCGTTTCTTCGAGTTGTTTGAAGAATTTGTAAGCCCCGATCGCAAAAATCTTGTTGAATCACAAAATTCTCAACTAGAATCTTCGCCCGACTTGTTTGTGAGTAAACTCTCAAGCCGAACGAACTCTTGAAAACTGCTCTCTAACGATTTTATTCATATTTCGCACTATAGAGCATTGACATATAGCAAAAATATGCATAAGAGGTCTACCAATTGTAAGGGCGATCGCGAAGCGCAAGCTGTACCCAGCTTATCGCGCGTTGGCAAAAGTTAAGCAATGCGATCGCTCGAACGCGCAAGCCGTACCAGGCTTATCGCGAAGCGCAAGCTGTACCCAGCTTATCGCTCATCCTTATTTAGGAAATGGGATTATGCCCTGCTGCTATTATTGTGGAGTCGTACTTTGAGGAAAAATGAGATAAGCACTCTCAATGTGGGCTTATATTATGCCTTCCCGTTACATACACTCCCGCCTAAGCTCGCGCCAAATCCCCGACTTACTCCAAACAATCTTTACCGCCGAACTCCTTAACCCTAGTCAATGTATATGGCTTGTCTCCCCCTGGATATCCGATCTCCCCATTATCGATAACACTGCTAACACCTTTTTATGCTTGCAACCTTCCTGGAGTCGCTCCCACATCCGCCTCTCCCAAATACTCACCACCTTAGCTGAACGCGGAACAACCGTACACATTGCTACCCGTTCCGATACCCACAACAACACTTTTAAAGAAAAAGTTAAAGCCAGAATTGACCATCAAGAATTTCCCATACGATTTCACATGACTGAAGAACTCCATGCAAAAGGTATCCTAGGAGACGGGTATTATCTTGCGGGTTCTATGAATTTCACTTACAACGGTACGATTGTTAATGAAGAAGCCCTAACTTACGAGACATCAACAGAAGTCATCGCCCAAGAACGTTTGGTTTTTACCCAACGTTGGGGAGGGGTAATACAATGAACGATTGCAGCCCTACACAAGTCCGCCACTTCCTAGAGCAATTTTTTGGTACAGGTAACAAGTTTGACTTAAACCAAATAGAACAAGACGAAGGAAAACAAGCAAAAATCCGTCCTTGGGTAGAGTTGTTGACAAGAGACGAACCTCAACCTACAGTTCTTCCCTGCTGGCGAGAAGCAGGTGTAGATTGGTATGCGATCGCCCTTTCAGAACGTCAATTACGGCGCTTAAGTGAAGAATTAATGGCGTTTGTCGGTTCCACATATTCGACATTTCGGGGACAAAGAGCACAACTCAACTTGCAAGACCCCGTAGAAGCAGCAGTTTACGAATTTACTAACGGAGCTACAATCAAACTGTGCGGATCGGTAAAGGACATTTGGGAAGCACTAGAACGGATGCGCCGGATCGGTGAGAGACGGGTGAAGCGGGTTGCAGATGTTAAGCGTCCCACAGGTCGAGTCCTACGTGACTTTTACATGGCGCTTCAAGCAGGCGATCGCGTTGCTGCAGAAAACTCTCTTCAAAATCTTTTAGACCAACACCGCCTAGATGCGCTGAATCTTTTGTTTCTACGAGTACAACTCTTAGCAGAATTAGAACAATGGAAAGAGCTACTTAATTTACCAGAACTGGGCAATCTCTTACAAGTTCGCAGACCTTTTGCTGTTACTCAGGCGTTGCTAAAAGCAGTTTACCGCCACGATCTGCAACATTTTGAAGACAATAACGCTCCTAAAAGTGCTCTAGCCTATTTTAAAGAAGTCGTTTTTCCTCGTTACAACAATCTTTTCACTGTCCGTGCGGGTAGTAAAGCCCCAGAAGTATTAAAGTTATTTATGCTACTAGCGGTCGGTGGAGAACAATCAAAACCTGCTCTCCGAGACGAACTGCTAGCAATTGAGGACGTTGAGGAGACTCACTACCGTTATTTACAAAGGTTAGCTGCACTCCTACCCGATACTACACCACCCAGCACGGGCGATCCCTTGCAACAAGCCGAACAGCTAGCCAAAAACGGAGACTTTGATCGAGCATTTTCATTGCTTTGTGATGCTCCATCGTCGAAAGAAAAAGTTCGCTTGCTCTTCCAATGCGCCTACGAATTGCAAACCTTAGCAGTGGAAAATACTGCATTGCAAGCCTTTGACAAGTTGACTGCTGACGAGCAAACCGCTTTGCTGAAGGTTCGTTGGAACCAAACTTTTCTTACCCAACTACAGGGAAGTCAGGATAAGACAACTGACCTAACAACTTTATCTGTCCCGACGAATTGGCTGGAGTGGTTGTCGCAGCTTGACAAAGATCCTAATTGGGAGCGATCGCTACATACTGCCCGCCAAGGGGCTGAGGAATGGGATGTCAGTAGCTTGCTGATGCAACCGCAAGCAGTCGTGAAGTTTAAAGAATTGTTATACACAGTAGGCTCAAAAGCTGAGTCAATTTTGCATAACGCCCTTCCTTACTTATTAAAGTTTTTTCAAGAGGATGAGCAATTTCCCCGTCATGAGTTTCTTACTCTCTATCAGTCGCTATTAACCCAAGTTGCGGGTTATCAACTTTTGGGTGCTTAGCGTCGAGAGGTTCAAGCGATCGCATCCGTGCGAGACTCGCGGTTGCACGTAGCACAACCACAGGCTAGACTTAATCAAAACAAGATATACTGAATCAGTATGAGTCTCAAAAATAGCTGTCTATATAAATGCCTGTTTTAAAGTAAAAGCAAAAATAAATGCTTCTATCTTAAGTAAAAATCCTTCATAAGTGACTGCATGGATTGATTTGGGAAAAACACAAGTAATACTACTGAATACCGTTTCAATGTAGTGTCTAGTACACTGCTTAATATACTTATTCCACGGTTCATCCTGACGCTTGGAGTTTTTTTTCCGCATTACTTTCAAGAAGATTTGGCATGATTCAGACAAGTCATCCTCAGCAGTATAATCAGTGTATGCTGAATCACAATATACTTCGCTTTCTGGTAGTAGATTTAACGGCAAAGCATTTAATGCACGTACATCGGAAGCGCTACCAGGCAAGAATACGAATTCCACCGGAATTCCACTTTTTGTGGTTAATAATTGGACTCTTACCCCATAGAAATAACGTTTTTTCGATGCAATGTAACCCCTATATTCTTCTGACTTGATTAATTTAACATTGAAGAGCCGGATATTATCGCATATTGGTACAGGGAAGGAGTCTAAAAGATACTCCGTAGAATCACTACTTTGTTTTAGTATTGTTCCTATTTGGTGAAATAAATCGTTCATCAGCATTGAGAGATGATGTAATCGCCGATTAAATCGTGACTTTTCTAACATATTTGGTATCAAGTTATGGTCTTGCATATAGCTGCAAGCTTTACTATGATTACCATTGAAAAATATTGCTGAAATCAAAGCCGTTGTAATAATTTCTGCATCACTCATCTGACGACGAATGTCCTCGTCATGCCTAATCGCCTTGAGCAAGTCATCAGTGATAGCATAGATCGTAATTATTTCGTTTAGCATATACCTCTCCTATTTTGACTCTGGAGGGGATTTTATTGCTTTTTTGACCCCGTTGCGATCGCCTGAATCTGTAACTAGCAACTTGGGTTATTAGTAAAGGAAGTGCAAGTTTGCTTCGCGAGATTAGAAAATACTTAGCACGAGAGTAAGAAGTATCGGCTACGCATTCACATTTAGTCCGCGCAGGCGGACTTGGTTTGTATAGCCCAGAATTCTTTCTGAAGGCAATTAGCTCAATCAACAAACTTAGGTCTTGCCTTACTTGTTGCCTGTAATTTTTGTTCTAAAATATCCCAATTTTCTTGCTCGATCGCAGCAATTAATTCATCTAAACTCTGACGGTATTGTGAGAGCGATCGCAACAATTGCTGTCGATTATATTTTGCCATCATCAGCCCCAATTCTGAATTGCCTCCACCCACTCGACTTGTATCTTTAAAGCCGGAACTAGCCAATTTTTGAGCTAATTGTAAAACTTTGGCATCTGTTTCACTCATACAAGCAGCAATTAATGAGGAACTGACCATCACGGGTAAGTGAGAAATCCAGCTGACTGCTTGGTCATGTTCTTCTGGAGAACAAGAATAGAGATTTGCTCCGAGTTCCTGCACTAATTTTTCCACAACTGAGATGGCATCTGGAGGAGTTGTATCCAATGGTGTTAGAACATAAGGCTTATCTAAAAACAAATTCCGCAAAGCCGCTTCTATACCACTTTCAGCCGTACCCGTCATGGGATGTCCGCCCACAAAATTTTCCCACCGAGGTGCGATCGCTTCAACTACCGGTGTTTTTACTGAACCAACGTCAGTTACAACTGCATTTGAAGGTAAATGAGCAATTAGCTGCTCAAATGTGGGAATAATAAGCCCTAGAGGTGTACAAATAAAGACTACCTCTGCTGCTGAAAGCAAACTCACGTCCACGGAAGCCTCATCCACACCGCCAAGGGTTTTTGCCCTCTGACAGGTGGATTCCTGGCGACTCACACCCAAGACATAATGTCCCTGCGATCGCAAATCCAAACCCAAAGAACCACCAATTAATCCAAGCCCTAAAATACCAATATTCATCTAAGTAAACTAATCAGTAACCAGTAACCAGTGACCAGTGACCAATGACTAATTCCCAGTCCCCAGTCCCCAATCCCCAATAACCAAATTTTTGCATACTACCAACTCTTGAAGTTGGCAATTCAGGAGTAAATTCAATGAATGTAGAGGAATTTTTAGATAAATATACATCAGGGACAAGAGATTTTTATGGAGTTGACCTTTGTGAAGCCAATTTAAGTGGAGCGAAACTCAATGGTGTTAATCTTAGCAAAGCTGACTTGAGTGTGATTAACCTGAGTGGTGCGAATTTAAGCGAAGCTAACTTGAGTTATGCCAAGTTGAACGTTGCAAAGCTTAGGGGGGCTAATCTCAAAAATGCTAACTTGAAAGGCGCTACTCTCAATGTCGCTAATTTGATTCGAGCCGATTTAAGCAATGCTCAACTGACAGGAGCTTCTATGATTCGCTGCGAATTAATTCGTGCTAATCTCAGTCATGCTGACTTGATGACAGCAAACCTCAAAGGTGCGGATTTGCGAGAAGCTGCACTTAGACATACTGTCCTGCGAGAGGCACATTTAAGTGAGGCAACTTTTAAGGATAGTTTCCTGACAGGAGCAAATTTAGAACTGGCAAACTTAAAAGGGGCTGACTTAACTCGTGCGGATCTCAGTGGGGCAAATTTCCGCGATGCCGAACTCAAACAAGCAATTCTCATCCAAGCAGATCTCAGTGGGGCAAATTTAAGTGGTGCAAACCTCCGGTGGGCAGATTTAAGTAGGGCAAATCTCCGGTGGGCAGATTTAAGTGAGGCAAAACTAAGTGGAGCAAATTTAACTGGTGCAGATCTAAGTTATGCCAATTTAACCAATGCTAGTCTCATTCACACCGATTTAACTCATGCAAAATTAATCAAGGTGGAGTGGGTTGGTGCAGATCTTACAGGGGCGGTTTTAACTGGGACAAAATTATACGCCACTTCAAGATTCGGATTAAAAACTGAAGGAATTATTTGTGAATGGGTAGACCTCAGCCCGACAGGAGATCGTACAATTATACATAATTTTACCTCTCTTGATTCCCGCGACTTTTTTAATGAAACCCCACCAACCATCCGAATTATTGTAGATAAAACTATAGACCATGAAGCAAATTTTGCTATAGCTGGTGCTTATTACCAAATTGCTCAGCAATACCCAGAACTCAAACAACCCCCTAGTATAGAAGTAGGGTGTCGCCGAACTATTTTCACCTTCTACGTGGATAATGACGAAAGTTTATTACCCACAGCTTATATAGCTATTCTTCCCTTCAAAGATACATCAAACGCCCATAAAAATATCTATACTCTTATAGAGATGATTTCTGATGAAGACACATCTCAACTAGGTTTAAGATTTCACTCCCTTGAAAAAGTTAATATGCTCTTAGAACAAGCGATAGATAATGCTGCTCTTATAAAGAAAATGAAAAAAATTTTGGAAATTACGGGAAAATTTAAGTTTTTTCAAGCTCCCACTCAGATAGTTTTAACGAATTCCAGTGCTCAAAATTTACTTTTATACGACCATCCATACTTTGGTAAAAGATTTCTTAATAGCGCAGATGACCTTCATTACATAGCTTATGATAATTCTATGGAAGTCTCACAAATCATCACACCTTCATTAAGTATGATTGTTGATTTTTTTAAGGGATTTCATTTGACCAGTGACCAGTGACCAGTTATCAATAATAGGAGAAAACAATGCAAGCATTTAATAGAATGATGGGTCGAACTCGTTACGTCGTCTGTCGCATTATGTTACATTTAGGCGGCTCTGACGTAGCACCCATTTTGGGAATTCTCAATCGCGCTGCAAGGGAAGCGGTAGATGTTGAAGGTGATATGGAAGTCTTGGGAGAAGGATTGGTAGAAGTTTCCCAGACCCTTTTACAGTACGACGAATACTGGCACTCAGCTGCAAATCAAGGCGATGTATTTTGGAGTGAAGGAGAGGCGGGAGATTATGTCAATGAACTCTTCACTGACTCAGCTCAACGTTATTTGAGCGAACCGGATTATGGTGATGATTACAGGGACAATCAACCTTTATCTCTCCCCGTTACCAGTAATGTCGTTGTCATGATTACGGTAGCATATGAGGGTGAAGTTCCAGACTTAGAAACCGATCTAGCGAACATACAAGCGCTGAAAGAGGGCTTGAAAGCGTTAATCAATTTGCATTACAAACATAAATTACGGGCAATTCAGGTACATTTCTCGCCAGCCCGGTTGGGTGATGAACTCACAAGCGATCAACTTTTACAATATTACCCAGAGTTGATACCTCTATAATTTTGGATCGGTCGTCCACACCTACCACATAATGGAGAAATTGTTAAGTTAAGAACAGGAAAATTATCATTATGATCGTGACAGTTTTGCGTAAGTTTACCGTTGTTTTTTTAGCCTTGAGTTTGTGCTTGACAACCGTTGCTTGCGGTGGTGGTGGAAACCAAGCCACAACACCAGGTGGAAGCAATAATCAAAGTAGTCGAACAGTATCTAATACATCTAATAATAAATTGGCTGATGGTCAGTATCCAGTACAGCAAGCTCAGTACAATGATGCTGATGGGGAGTACACGTTATTTCTGTTAAATGCTACACCCCCCAACTTTAGGACAGAAAATTTACAAATGGCAAGGTTGACTGATGACCAAATCAAGCAAGGTCAAAAAACCTACTTGAAGGTAGAAAACGGTCAGCCTGCACTCTTCCTAACAGAAGATTTCAAAATTGAATACGTTCATAATGTCACCGAGACGAAGACTAATCCTCAAACTGGTCAACAAGAAACAGTGGTTGTTCGTCAAGAAAACAGTTTTTGGGCTCCTTTTGCTGGGGCGGCTGCAGGTAGTCTAGCAGGTCAGGCTATTGGTAGTCTTTTATTTAGACCTCAGTATTATGTTCCTCCTGTCTACCAACCTGGTGGTGTTATCTACGGGTACGGTGGTTACGGTAGAAGCTATACTGATGCAGTTCAAAGCTATCGCACTCGCTACAATGCACCTCCTGCTGTAGAGAGAAATAGAACTGCTTTCCGCACAACAGGAACTTTGAGAAGATCCTATCCCGGTGGTAGTACAACAACACGTACTGCACCACGTACCGTTCCTGGTAATCGTGCCACTGGTTCGGGTTATGGCGGTAGCACTCTCAGACCTTCTGGTTCTAGCACATACCGTCGTAGCCCTAGTGGTAGCAGTTTTGGTAGTGGCGGTGCTAGTCGTTCTAGACCACGTGCCGGTTTTGGTAGCAGAAGACGCTAAATAAGCAAATAAAATGGGTAGGCAACGAATCAACCCATTTATCGTTCCCAGGCTGAGCCTGGGAATGTATTGGTAGAGGCTCCGCCTCGAAAAAAGTAAAGTAGTAAAGTAGGGTGGGCAATGCCCACCAATGTAAAATAAAATTATGCTTGCCTCGACTCTTAACTGGAGGCAGAGTTTCCAACGTAGGCATTCCCAGGCAGAGCCTGGGAACGAGAGTAAACTAGGATGAGAATATCCTGGTCACTGGTCACTGTACACTGGTCACTGGAACCGCAGTAGGTTGAGACCAGCGACCAAAAGCTTTACCAACAACTGCCAATTCTTGCATCAAACGGTCAAAACGCTCTGGTGTCAGAGATTGAGGTCCATCGGATAGAGCTTTGGCTGGGTTTGGGTGAACTTCTATCATTAAAGAGTCGCATCCAGCTGCGATCGATGCCATTGCCATTGATGGTACATATGACGCCCAACCAGTCCCGTGACTGGGATCGATCATAATCGGTAAATGTGTCAGATTTCGCAGAACTGGCACTGCAGATAAATCTACAGTATTGCGAGTGTACTGGCGATCGAAAGTCCGAATTCCTCGTTCGCATAAAATCACGTTTGGATTGCCTGCTGCTAGGATGTACTCAGCTGCCATCAACCAATCCTCAATAGTCGCAGCCATTCCCCGCTTCAGAAGAACTGGTTTGGGTTGTGCGCCGACTTTTTTCAGAAGGGAAAAGTTTTGCATATTTCTTGCCCCTACCTGAACAACGTCCGCGACTTCTGCAACGACATCCAATTCAGCTGCGTCCATCACTTCTGTAATAATACCCAGCCCTGAAACTTCCCGTGCTTTTGCCAATAATTCCAAAGCACTCTCGCCGTGTCCTTGGAAAGCATAGGGTGAAGTTCGTGGTTTGTACGCGCCCCCACGTAAAAACTGAGCACCAGAAGCGCTGACTCTGCGTGCAGTCTCTACAATCATTTCTTCATTTTCTACCGAACAAGGACCAGCCACAACAACTACAGGATGGTTTTCGCCGAAGATGACTGTTCCGTTAGGAGTATTAACTACAACCTCTGAAGCCTCACCGTGTCGAAATTGACGACTAGCCCGTTTGAAAGGTTGTTCAACCCGCAAAACTTGCTCGATCCAAGGGCTAACTTCTTGAATTTGTAATGGATCTAAGTCAGCAGTATCACCGACAAGACCAATAACGACTTTGTGTTTACCAACAATTTTTTCTGGTGTCAGACCCCATGTGCCTAGTTCCTGGCTCAGACGATCTACTTCCGCTTCTGGGGAACCAACCTTCATGACTATAATCATGCCAATCTTTCCTGATTAGATGTGATGAGATGCTTCTTAGATAACGATATACCGTCAGTAGCTAATTACTATAAACCTTTAGCAAAAGTTTTGAAAATGGCGACTGGGGCATGGGGACTGGGGACTAGGTACTGAGATAATATTTATTTTCCAATCCCCAATCGCTAGTCCCCAATCCCTTCAAGTATTTTTCTGCCGAGTTTCGCGCCAAACTGCTACCATTCGTCCCCAGTTGGTTGTGAACTCATTCAAACCGACTAAACCGCCGACTCTTTCTTCATCCCAAGAGGCTGAGAGAACACCGTAAGTGATCCCCAATACCCCTAATCCAAAAAATCCCATATCAACAAGTAATACGGCGATGGGAGGCAGTTTAATGCCAGCATAAGTTTGTAGCAGATAGCTAGCAATGAGAGTACTGATTCCTAAAGCAGTTGGAACGCCACAAAAGCCAGCCACTCTGCGGATCATCCGTTGGCTGACTATTTGAGGGATTGCCATTTCTTCTTTGGTAAGAGGCTTTTTCGCGTCTTTTACCTTTGTTTGTTGCTTAGTTACTGGCTGTTCGCTTTTTTCTTTTGGAGGCTTGCGTCGCTTTTTGTTTGGTTCAAAGGGCAAGCGATTTTGTTCGGATTCAGCAGACATAAGCAATTATCTCTATCCACGAATACCAAGACGCCCGATGAGAGCTTGATAATGCTCCCGGCTACCTTGTTGAATGTAAGCCAAAAGGCGCTTGCGTTGACCGATCAATTTTAACAATCCCCGACGAGATGAATGATCTTTCTTGTTAGATTGGAGATGTTCGCTCAGACGGTTGATGCGCTCTGTCAACATTGCGATTTGAACATCAGCAGAGCCTGTATCAGTTTCGTGAACTTGATAGTTAGAGATAATTTCTTGTTTGCGCTGTTGCGTTAATGCCATAATTCAACTTAGTTTTATATTTTTGCAGCAGTTTTCCATAATATCACAGCTATCTTGAAAATAGGGATTGGGGACTAGGGATTGGGGATTGGAAAAGAATTATTTTCCCAACCTCGTTGTAAGCGCGATTACCTTGGTTACGGTTCTCGAACACTACCCACAGGTGTCTGGAATTACTAACTGACAACGGCTGAAGAAGTGTTGAGTTTTACAAAGCACCCGTAAAACTTTAACACAACTTAAGATATGCTTGTGTTGTTATATGTGGCAAGTTGGTGTATGAGTTAAATTCATTTTAGCAGTCAATTTTTATAGAGTGCGGCTCCGCACACCGCTATGAGAATTCTTGTTGTAGAAGATGATGAGTTAATTGCCAAACCCCTTGTCCAAGCTCTATCGGAGCAACATTATGCTGTCGATATTGCTACCGACGGTGAGGCAGGTTGGGAGTTTGTACAAGCTTTTGCTTACGACTCGATCGTGTTGGATGTGGGTTTGCCAAAGTTGGATGGCATTAGCCTCTGTCGGCGAGTGCGATCGCATGGCATTCACTCACCTATCATTTTATTGACCGCTCAAGATAGCAGCACTCATAAAGTCGCTGGCTTGGATGCAGGAGCAGATGATTATATCACAAAGCCTTTCGATTTGCAAGAACTGTTGGCTCGTATCCGTGCTTCAATCCGAAGAGGGGGTTCGGCTTTACCTCCAGAATTACATTGGGAAAATCTCACGCTAGACCCAAGTATATGTGAAGTCAAATATAATAATAAAACGCTCCACTTAACCCCGAAAGAGTATAGCTTACTCGAACTTTTTCTTCGCAATCCCCATCGCATATTTAACTGTGGTGCAATCATAGACCACCTGTGGTCTTTTGAAGAACCACCGGGAGAGGATACAGTGAGAACCCATCTTAAGGGAATGCGAATGAAGCTCAAGAAGGCGGGTTTAGCAACTGACCCCATCGAGACAGTGTATGGTATTGGCTACCGCTTGAAAGCTGAGAAAAAGGGGACTGGCGACTGGGGACTAGCGACTGGGGACAAGGAGAAAAAGGGGACTGGGGACTGGAAACTAGCGACTGGGGACAAGGAGAAAAAGGGGGATAGGGGACAGGGGATAGGGGATAGGGAAAAAGACGCAATCGCCAATCCCCAATCGCCAATCCCCAATCGCCAATCCCCCACTCCCCAAGACCTGAAGTACCAAACTCAAAAAATCATTGCAAGTGCTTGGGAAAAAGCAAAAGACAAGATAGGCGATCGCATTACAGCGATCGAGCAAGCTACTACAGCCCTGTTTCAGAATAGTCTGGATGAGGAGTTACGCCTGCGAGCACGTTCTGAAGCTCACAAGCTGGCTGGTTCTTTAGGGATGTTTGGTTTTGAATTTGGATCGCGCATAGCCAGACAAATTGAAGAACTGCTAGAAGTTGAGGTACGACTGCTTGGGGAACAAAAATTGCACCTGTCGGAACTCGTTGTATCATTGCGGCGGGAGTTACAACTTTCAACGACCAAAGAGCAACATGAGGAGTCCTCAGTTGATAGTCGTCCTTTAGTGATGTTGGTAGGATTGGAGGAACCACTGGCTGATGAATTGGTCAGATCGGCTGATACTTGGAATGTACAAACGTTTTTAGTCTCCAAGCCAAGACTTGTTAAGAAGCACTTAACCAAACGACGCCCCGATGCGGTAGTACTAAATTTACCAGGTACGATGACTGAAGAGGGTTTACAGTTGCTAGCAGAATTAAACTGTTCTGCACCTCCCATACCAGTTTTAGTACTAACAGATCGGGATAGTTTACTCGATCGCGTGAAGATAGCTCGCTTGGGCGGACAGGGTTTTTTACAAAAACCAGTAGCATCAGCTATGGTATTGGAGACGATCGCAAATTTGCTCCAACGCAATCGTCAGGCTACAGCAAAAGTCTTGTTTGTAGATGACGATCCGCTCATCTTGAATGCAATGTATTCTTTATTACAACCTTGGGGATTAAAAGTTTCTACCTTGGAAAACCCTTTAGAATTTTGGGACACTTTAGAAACAATAGCCCCAGACTTGTTAGTTCTGGATGTAGAAATGCCTCAGATGAGTGGAATCGAACTGTGTCAGGTGGTGAGAAACGATCCCCGCTATTGTGGGTTACCAGTGTTATTTCTGACATCTCATACAGATGCGGAAACCATGCGCCGCGTGTTTGCTGTTGGTGCAGATGATTACGTATGCAAACCTATTATTGGTCCCGAACTAGTAACGCGCATCCTCAATCGGTTGGAACGATCGCGTCTTTTAAGAAATATGGCAGAAACGGATGCTTTAACAGGAGTTGCCAATCGCCGCCAATCAACCCACGAACTCAACGAATTACTGAACTTATCGAATCGTCACCATCAACCTTTCTGTTTTGCTGTTCTTAGAGTAGACCATCTCGGACAAATCAATCAACAGTACGGTCATGCTATTGGAGATGAAGTGTTATCGCGATTGGGAAGAGTTTTGCGACGTGTATTTCAAAGCGATGTTGTTTGTCGTTGGGGCGGTGCAGAGTTTGTTGTGGGAATGTACGGAATGACACAAAAAGATGGATGGCAGCGATTGGAGGAAGTCGCGGAAAATATCAGTCAAGAAAATTTTGTGGCTACCAATGGAAGCCGTTTTCAGGTAACATTTAGTGCAGGAGTCGCCCAGTATCCACAACAAGGTACTGATTTACAAGTACTCTATCAAGCGGCATTATCAAGGTGCGATCGCCCGTTTGCATCCCAGCGTGCTTTTACTCGCGTCTGCGAAGTAGAAGTACGTGGGGATACTGAAGGCGTCCGAGCATAGGATAGTCTCTTTTTTCAAACAGCCGAACCAGTGTGAAACCTATAATGCTTGTTAGCAGTAAGGAAGCCAAGGAATTGCTTTAGTTTCCACAGCTAAAGCTGCTGCCATATAATAAGGATAAATAACGTATTCATTTATACAGGAAAATAACGATGACCAATGGCAAAAACTTGTGGATTCCGATAATTGTAGGTACGGGCATTATAGTTCTCAATTTATTATTTTGGCAGGAGTTGGTTCGTCAAGAAGACGTTTATATAAAGAGGAACGCTGAATTAGCAGCAGCAAGTATTAGCCACGACATCAAAGCTGAGATCCAAGCACGGGCATTAGGATTGATTCGCATGGCTAGGCGTTGGGAATTAGAAAGTGGAACTACCAAACCAAAGTGGGAAGCGGATGCTTTAAACTATTACCAAGATTACCCCGGTTTTCAAGCACTTGCATGGGTAGATGAATCAAATTATGTCCGTTGGATTATTCCTTTAACAGGAAATGAGGCAGCACAAAACTTAAATTTAACATTTGAGGAACGCCGCCGTACTGCTTTAACAAGAGCAAGGGAAAGCCGCAAAGTCTCAATGACTCGTGTTATCAACCTTGCTCAAGGCGGTAAGGGTTTTTTGGTATCTGTTCCCCTGTTTCCGAAAAACAATTTTGATGGTTTTATTATCGGTAGTTTTCGCAGCCAAATTTTGTTGGATGCTATTTTAAGTAAGAGTTTGCAGCAAAAATATGCGATCGCTATTTTTGACGGTAACGATAAAATTTATACAAACCAAGAAAATCTTGTAACCAAGATTCCTGCTAAATGGCAGCACAATACAGAAATTCATCTCAATGGTATAACTTGGCGTCTAAAAGTTTTACCTACACCAGCGCTCGTAGCTACAGAACGTTCTCCCCTTCCCAACGTTGTACTGAGTGGAGGCGTCTTAGTAGCTGTGTTATTTGCGTGGGGAGTCTATCTCACCCAACAATCGCAAAGGCAAACACAGCAATTGAAAGCGATAAATCATGAATTAGCGAATAAAATTGTCGAAAGCCAACAAGCAGAACAGGTATTGCAAGAATATACAAAAGAAGTTGAAGATTTATACAACAATTCACCTTGCGGCTATCACTCTCTCGACAGATATGGTACATTCGTTCGCATTAACGATACTGAATTGAGTTGGTTGGGATATACGCGAGACGAAATCATTGGGAAAAAAAAATTTACTGATGTTATAACAACCTCTAGCTTAGAAACATTCCAAAAATCATTTCCACTTTTTCAACAGCAAGGCTGGATACGCGATCTGGAATTTCAGATGGTTCGCAAGGATGGTACAGTTCTGCCCGTGCTTTTAAGTGCAACCGCTATCAAAGATACAGCAGGTAACTTCCTGATGACGCGAAGTACAGTTTTCGATATTACTGCACGCAAACAAGCGGAAACAGAACTACGCAACCTCAGCACTGCTTTAGAAAGCGCTGTAGAAGGAATTTCCCAATTTAATCCCGAAAGACGTTACATTTACGTCAACCAAGCTTATGCCAAGATAGTAGGCTACCAACCCCAGGAAATACTGGGTACGGAATGGCAACAAACCATCCATCCAGAAGACCAAGAAAAGGTCATGATGAAATATCAAAGAATGTTAGAACATGGGAAAGCAGAAGTTGAAGCCAGAGGAGTGCGTCAGGATGGTTCGGTGTTTGATATGCAAGTCGTTATGGTGAAAGCTTGGGATCGGCACGAGAACTATAAAGGATATTATTGCTTTGTTAAAGATATCAGCCACCGTCGCGAAATTGAACGGATCAAAGATGAATTTGTCTCAGTCGTCAGTCACGAATTAAGAACTCCGCTAACTTCAATTCGCGGTTCTTTAGGTTTAATTGCTAGTGGCGTACTGAGTACCCAACCCGAAAAAGCTCAACGGATGCTAGACATTGCCGTTAATAACACCGACCGTTTAATTCGACTGATTAACGATATTCTTGATATTGAACGCATCGAATCTGGCAAAGTCACAATGACCAAACAAATCTGTGATGTGACAGGCTTGATGCAGCAATCTGTGGAAGAAATACAGTCTATGGCAGACAAAGCAGGAGTCACGCTTGCTATGTCTCCTATCTTAGCTAAGCTGTGGGCAGACCCCGACCGAATTGTACAAACTTTCACTAACTTACTCAGCAACGCTATTAAATTTTCACCTCAAGGTAGCACCATTTCGTTTAGTGCCAAAGAAGAGGGGAGTGGGGAACAATCTGTCCATACTCCCTCAATTCTCTTCACCATGCGCGATCGAGGAAGAGGGATACCTGCTGATAAAATAGAAACTATTTTTGGACGGTTTCAACAGGTAGATGCTTCTGACTCACGCAAAAAAGGTGGTACTGGCTTAGGTCTTGCCATTTGCCGGAGTATTATACAGTGTCATGATGGACGTATTTGGGCAGAAAGTACTGTGGGAGAAGGCAGTACTTTTTACATTTCATTACCTTTGTACCGAGAGGAAGAGCCAATCATTCCATCTGTTCCACTAAACAACAGCGATAGCCCATTGATATTAGTATGTGATGACGATCCCTCAGTCCGGATTGTCATGCAAACTATGTTAGAACAAAGAGGTTATCAAACAATATGTGCTGCTTCCGGACAAGAAGCAATAGAGGTAGCAATCAAACAGCAGCCAGATGCGATCTTTCTGAACCTCATGATGCCCGGTATGCACGGTTGGGAAACTTTAGGAGTGTTAAAGCAGCAACCCCAGACTAAAGATATTCCCGCAATTGTTCTTAGCGGTTTAATGCCAGATGCGAGAACCACCCCCCATTCACACGTTACGGACTGGATTGTAAAACCTCCTGATGAAAAATTATTATTTCAAGCTTTGGAACGAGCACTTGCAGGAGAAAAAAGCCAGAGTCTGAAAGTATTGGTAGTAGAAGATGATACAGATTTGGCACAAGTATTAATTGCCGTATTTGAACGTCATGGAGTTGAAACTTACTATGCTAGGACAGGACGAGAAGCTTTACGTTTGAGCCAACGCATTCTTCCCGATTTACTGGTATTAGATTTAGCATTACCAGAAGTGGATGGCTTTGCTGTGGTAGATTGGTTGCGGCACCACAGACGTTTGTGCATGGTTCCTTTAGTTGTTTACTGTGCTAAAGACCTCAATAACTTTGACCGAGAACGATTAAAACTCGGACAAACTCTCTTTTTTACTAAAGGACGTGTCACGCCAGAAGAATTTGAAGAACATATAGTGAGTTTATTAAATCGAATTATTCCAACGATTAAGGGAGATAGCAGTGACAGCCAAACGAATTCTTATCATTGATGATGAAGAAGATATTAGAGAAGTCGCACAACTTACCTTAGAGGCAGTAGGTGGTTGGGAAGTTTTAACAGCTGAATCGGGTATGGAAGGGATACAGTTAGCTGAAGTAGAAAAACCAAATGCTATTCTTTTGGACGTAATGATGCCAGATATGGACGGAATCGCAACTTTTGAGAAACTTAGGACGAATCCTGAAACTCAGGGTATTCCCGTAATTCTACTGACAGCTAAAGTGCAGTCATCCGACCGTCAGAGATTTGCAGAACTTGGTGTTAAAGGGCTAATTGCCAAACCCTTCAATCCGATGGTGTTAAACGACCAACTGACAGACATTCTAGGTTGGTGATAGATGTTGCAAAAAATTTTTCCCTCTCCACAGGTTCTTCATTTTTGGACTCTAACTTAAATATCAGGTGACCTCAACTAGTGACTAGTGACCAGTGACTAGTGACCAGTGACCAGTGGTTACTAACTAAATCACTTTGTTAGTTATTCATTTGCAGTTGTTTAAAAAAAATACTTAACTTTGAAGAAGGATATTGTAAATGTACGAGCAAGACTTCGAGAGGGAATATCAAGAATTTAACGCTGCTGTTAATTTGTTTGCCAATATCTTAAAATTTAAAGACAGAGACCTAGTAGAAACTTGCGAACAAGTTTTGATGAACCTTATGGGTTCTAAATATACACAGAATATCATGAACGCCGCTTTGTTTCAACTAGCAGAAAGTGCTCCTGAGACTTGTCAGTGGATTTGGCAAAACTTTCCTTACCTTGACGCTTGTATTACTTTAAAAGAGTATGTTGTCATGTTCGCCGTACAAAAATTAATTGGTCAAGGTTTTGTTTTGGGTCAAGATTTTAGCGTTACAGCTGAAGGCGAACTGTTAATCAATCAGAATTCACGCTCTATCTTAATGCAAAGTATTTCTGATGCAGACCGTGTTTTTGTGACAGAGGTTTTAGATACTGCTCAACAAGAACTAACTTACTAAGTGTAGGGTGGGCAATGCCCACCCTACTAACAACTAACAACTAACCATTAACCATTATGTTACATCATTTCAGTTTTAATCCTATTCATACAATACGCCAATGGCTCGACTCTATAGAAATTAATGACTATAAAGTTGCTCAACGGCTTTGCAAAACTATTCCTGCACAGTGTCCATTTGAACGCAAATTCACACTCTTTAATCGTACCATCTTATATATTCCACCTCTGTGTAAGCTAAATCCTTTCTACGAACAATTAGTCATGCTTCGCTTTAAGTCTTTAATTTACCTTGCAGATGTATGTGGAGAAGATGTTACTGTATATTGTTAACTGGTCACTGGTCACTGGTCACTGTACTAAGAGTTTTGCTTGATATGCTTCAAGATTGAGTGTGATGCGCTCGTCATTAGCTTCGATATCGTAACCATCTATCCACTCATGCCATTTGCCAGTACAGGGAAAATTAGGAACGCAATACTCATTATAATTTTGCTCTGAGAAATTTGTCACGACAACAACACGGTTTCCCTGTTCGTTCCAACGAACATATGCCAAAACTTTTGCCTCAACATTTTCATGGAAAAATTCTATATTGTCGTTGTGCAAAGCAGAATTTTGTTTGCGTAAGGAGATCAGCTTTTTATAGTAATCAAATAACTCTCGATTTTGGTCTCTTTCTAGTAACGGCCATGCTATCTTTTTAGGTTGATTAACGTTTTCACTTTTGCGCTTGTGTTCCCCAAACTCTTCACCCATCCATAGCATGGGAATACCCATCGCTGTCATGAGTACTACAGCTGCTAACTTGGCTCTTTTAAATGCATCTTCATCAAAGATACCACGATCGCCTAATTCTCTTAATAAGTGTTCGCGATCGTGAGTTGCCAAATAATTGATAACGTTTGTTGTTGCTGTATAACCCTGTTTTCTGGGGTCTAAAACTTCCTTCAGCTTTTCAGGTTCAAACATTTCTCCACTGATATGTGGTAGAACAAAATAGCGAAAACTTTCATGCCAACAAGAATCCAATGGACCTTCTGGAGTTGTGATTTTACTAGTGTCGGGAATATGTTCTGCGATGTTGAAAAACGGTTTTGGTGCAGTGTTCTTTTTAGATTGTTCGGCTAGCCAAGTCAAAAACTCATCGTTAGCCAATTGTCGCACCGCATCAAAACGAATTCCATCAATATGATATTCTTGAACCCAATATTTTACGACATCTCCAACGTACTTCCAAGCGGGCTTAACGTCTAATTGTTCGTCATAGTTGTTGTAGTTAAACTCCGGTCCCCAGTAATTAGCAGGATCTTCCGGATAATGCATATGTTCGTAGTACCAGTAATTTCGGTCAATTAGCAATAAAGGGCATTCTTCATCGGTATGATTGTAAATGCCATCCATGAAAACTCGAATTCCTCTACCATGGCATTCGTCAATAAAGCGCTTTAAATCTTCTGTTGAACCATAGCTAGATTCTGTAGCAAAGTAATGACGGACTTTATATCCCCAACTGTAATCGCCAGGATATTCATTCACTGGCATTAATTCGATCGCATTTATTCCCAATTCGCTAAGATAATCTAACTTTTCAATAGCATCTACATACCGTCCGCGTTTGTAGGGATCGACTTCACCACCTGTGAAGTCCGCGACGTGCATTTCATATATAATTAGTTCGTGATTGTTTGGTAAGGGCGTGCGATCGTGCTGCCAAACATATGTATCAACAATTTTTTGTCCATCTTTGATCCTTACTGTAGCAACTTTTTTTTCTTCATCAACATCTGTTGCATAAGGGTCAATAACATCCACCCATTGGTCTGGTTCAAATTGCGGGCTTTTTGTTTGTACGCGAAATTTATACTGATAAACTCCATCTTCAAGTTCTACTTGCGTGCGAAAATAACCATCCTCACACCTGTCCATTGGTATCTCTTTCCAATCGGAAAAAGACGCAATAACAGCAGCGCCATTATTGCGAGGTGCAAACAATTCAAATTCAATTACACTTGTCATTTTTGGGATTGGGGATTAGGGATTGGGGAACTCGGGGCCCCCTCTGGGGATAAGGGGCAATGGGGATTGGGGATTGGGGAACTCGGGGCCCCCTCTGGGGATAAGGGGTAATGGGGATTGGGTAGACAAAGGAGACAGTTCTACCTTGTCCCCCTTGTCTTCCTTGTCCCTAGTCGCTAGTCCCCAATCCCTAATCCCTTGTTCTAAGCAGCAGGTGTCACAATTGGTGTAGGAGCATTTGGCGTAGTATAACTATCTAAGATCGGCTTACGAGTTTTTAAATCAAATTTATAGCCGTGTGGCAGAATATGAAGTCTTGCTCCACAAATTGCCAAAGGTTCATCCTTTAAAATGTCATCAACATTGCTATGTATCACTGATGAATCATCAACAACTGTGATACACCCTTCCCCTACCACCTCGATTTGATTATTGGTCACTATGATAGCTGTGTTCTCGTCAATTCCAAATCCCAAAACAGCAGGCTGCTGGGCTAATGCAGCGATTAAGCGTCCCAGCCGCCCGCGCTGTGAAAAATGCTGATCTATCACTACACCTGGTAAAAAAGCCATACCAGGACCCATCTCAACAATATTCATTCGAGGATTTGTTTCTGAATCACCCTCTACAATCATTACATCAGGCATGACCGCAGCACCTGCACTTGTTCCACCTATGACGAAGCCTTCAGAATAACGACTGTGAATAGCTTTATCTAGGTCAGTATCTTTCAAAACACTCGTAATGCGAGCTTGATCTCCTCCAGTAAAAAATATACCAGTCGCTTCATTCACTGCTTCTAACGCTGTAGATGAAGACGCATCACTACGAGTTTCAGTATCTACTATACGAACATTTTCGGCTCCAAGGCGCTCAAAAACTCTTATATAATTTTCTCCAACTTCTCTTGGCAATTCTGTTGCTGCTGTCATAATAACAATTCTGGCTTTTGTACCTCCAGCACGGCGAACAAACTCTCGAAGAATTCGACAATCTCCTTCTTTGTCTTCCGCACCCCCAATAATAACTAGCTGTCGCTTAATTTCATTAGCTACCATATAGCCACCTCATAAAAGTTATTAGTTTTAATAAAACATAACTATCAATAACAAGGAAACATCCATTTGGTAGATTACAATACAAAAAATAAATCTCTACTATAGTAGAGAATGTTTGAGATAAATTAAACCTTATTTCTTGCTATCATTAAGTTCTAGACAAAATTCGTTGCGGTGCAGAATTCGGATTATCTCTACACCAGGATATTTGAACAACACATCAAACTTGCTATTAGGCATTCTCAAATTTTCTGGAATGAGATAAGTCTGAATCGGTTGTGTTAATACTAAACCATGCCCAGGAAAAAGAAAAACAGTAATTTCACCACTACGCAGGCATCCTAAAACTTTTGCCGGGACACGTACATAAAAGGAACATCTCTCTTCTTTATCAGCATCCATCTGCTACAGGCTGCGGTTAATTTTTTCTTAAAGTATCTTACAAAAGTGGGAATTGCTATATAGCAATCCTAAATCATTCGGAAAAACTTAGATCCCCAACTTCTTTAAGAAGTTGGAGATCTGTACGAGCGAAGACTAAATTATGCGTTATAGCTATACGGAAAAAAGATATTATGAAATGTTTTTATCTTATCATCAGCATAGAGCGCTCGCCATGCAATCGCATTCACTCAAATTCACAGAAATATCATTTGGTATTAAGAACCTGATTGTCAAAAAGTAATTCACAAAGAAAAGTGCGAGCCTCTTCTAAAGAAAAGTGTTTGGGCTTTCCCTGATAAACGATTTGGTACTCGTTATTTTGCGGACCATCGCCATATCCAGAAATCAGTTTATGATGAAAAGCTTCCTCTGCGAGGTGTTGAACTTCATTTCTAAGAACAACTTCTGTATTAATCATAACTCTGTCGTCTCCTAGAATTTTACTGACAGTGACTTAACTAAGTATAAAAATACAAAGGTGTTATGGCTACCTTCAAAAGTTGTATGTTGTGGCTCGGTCTAATGAAAGATAAAGAAGACATTCAAGTACTAAATTATAACTCAATTCCTGTCAAGCATTCCCCGTTCCCTGTTTTTCTTATCAATGACTATGCCTTTAGGATAACCAAAAATTATTATATCGGAGTTACAATAGGAGGGCATAAGCGTAGTATTTGATGCTAAAGTCAAGTGTAACGTTTACAGTGCGGTGAGGCTGTTGCCATCGCTTCACAACTAGTATTCGATAGTACATAGATAGTAACTCAGTCTGGAGAAAGCGTATATACCTCCAGGTTCAGGTGTTTAGCCAAAGGTCTAGAGTCAATGGTTCAAGACAGAGTAGCAGACCCAATCCGCGTTAATGCAAGAAAGACTGATGCGTTCGATATTTTCAACTTCAAGCATTTTGTTGGGTCTAATCCTTATTTAGAAACAGGGGCATTAGTATTTGATTTTACTTTGACTGAATTTATACAACCTCTACCTATAGAGGATTATGTTACAGTCATTAGCGATCGCTACCCAAATTTGGGTAACCAAACATACGATTCCTATGCCCATCTGTTTGCCCGTACTTTATCAGAAGTTGGAAAACTGCAAATGGACTTACACCTCGATAAATGGGGTATAAAATCCTATCCAAATTTTACGAGGATTAGCTTGCAGTCATTGCACGAACGAACAACACGAGCTATCGTTTACTTTGTCTGGGATTGGTTTGAAGCCATAACTCGAGACAAAGAGATTACCTTTGACGAACAAATTTCCAGCCTTCAAAAAAGGTTTCGATTATCAGTCTACGGCGGTCCAACAGTTTACGCTTTACTACGAACGGCTTTTAATAAAGGTATTCCTGCTTTCTACTTATGGGATGAAGGACTTACTCAGTATGGGTATGGCAAGAAACAGGTTCGGGGTGTAGCCACAACATTTGATTGTGACAGCCACGTAGATTCTGACTTCACGACCCGGAAAGATGACTGTAAAGCTTTTTTAAGAACTTTAGGGTTCCCAGTTCCCAAAGGAGATATTGTTGTCACACAAAGGGAAGCGATCGCAGTTGCAAAAGAGGTTGGTTACCCGGTAGCAGTGAAGCCAGTTGTTGGTCATAAAGGAATTGGAGTCACAGCAGAAGTCCGAGACGAATACGAAATAGAATCTGCTTTCGAGCGTGCAGTTGAGGCAATTCCAGAAAACGAATCGACACGTATCATCGTTGAGAAAAGCATTGTAGGTTCAGATTTTCGGTTGTTATGTGTCAATGGTAGATTTGTTGCTGCTACGGAACGACGTCCGGCTTGGGTTGTTGGTGATGGAAAGTCAACTATTGATGAATTAATCCGAGAAGAAAACCGAAAACCAGGACGATGGGACACTCCAACCTCAGCCATGACTAAAATTCAGTGCGATGAGGCAATGGAACAGTATCTAGAACAGCAGCGATTGTCACTCAGTAGCGTCCTTGAGAAAGACCGTAAAGTTTATCTCCGCAAAGTTGCTAACCTCTCATCAGGAGGAGTTAGCATTGATGCAACCCGTGCCATTCACCCTGATAATATCATTTTGGCGCAAGATATTGCTCAACACTTCCGACTCACTTGCTTGGGAATTGATGTCATCTCCCGAAATCTTAACGAATCTTGGAAGTCAGGCGATTTTGCTATTCTAGAAATCAATGCTGCACCTGGTATTTTGATGCATCTTAACCCTGCTACAGGAGAAAGCGTTGATGTTCCTTCACATATCTTAGAGACTTTTTATAAGTCAGGAGCAGATGCCAGAATACCCATAATCACCTTCAACAAAATCTCCTTACATGACCTTCAAGAAACAATAGACCATATTCTTTTACAACATCCTGATTGGACAGTCGGTGCTGTTTGTCGTGAGGGAGTTTTTGTCAATCGTTCGGAAAAAATTCTCAATAAAGATTACAACACAAACCTCCTAACATTGCTTCGCAATCCTAAACTAGATCTATTAATTGCTGAGTATGAAGGAGACGTTTTGGATAGGGAAGGTATGTTTTATTACGGTAGTAATATGGTCGTCCTTAACAATCCTACAGAGACTGAGATGATGCTAGTACGTGATGTTTTTGACGACTCCACTGTTGTCATTAGAAAAGGAGATAGTATTTCTATCAGACGCAAGGGATTGATTGAAGAATATTCTTTGGGAGAAGATGAACCTTTCACGCGGGTTTATTTGAAGGAGATTGGCACTGTTTTGTAATTTTAGAGACTTCCAAATAAAAAATATTCAACTTACTCTTGTGGTGCGAAGAGCAGCGCCGTGCGGAGAGCAGTGCGTTGCGGGGGGTTCCCCCCGTTGAGGCGACTGCGGGGCGTTTCGCCAGCCACCCCTATAAGACGGGCGTCCTCGCCCGTCCCACAAGTTTACAAATCAGATAGTCTTGTTAACTTTTTGATGTACGAGTAAACCACTCTTGATAAGTTTGCTGACGTTCTTCATCTTCAACAACGATTGTAACTCTGACTGCTTTACAGCCGTGATTTCGTTCGAGAGCGATCGCATTTAAAAGTAAACTCGCTATTTTAGGAGAACTAAAGTCACCACTGACTGTTAAACTACTATTAATGCTCTCAGTTGGAGAAGAATCCTCCAGCTCGATAGACTGAAATTCAGCCGATATTTCTCCTTGACTCAAATCTATTTCTGCAAGCTGTTTGCGTTCTGGACTAACTTGTTCCACAATCAATTTTTCGCTCCGAACAGGGACTTGTACCATCCGGGTTTCTACTTGCTTGCGAACGATTACTTCACCAACCTTTCTTTTGTTGCGATCTACTATAACTCGTTCTCCTAATAAACGAATTATCTCGTCTACAGAAGTTATATCACCATCATTTACATCAACTATTCTGTCTGAAATTGGTGGAGTACCTTGTGTATTTTCTTCTAAAATTTTTGAATTTTCTTCCATTGTACTAACTTTGCTATATTTGTCTAAAGGATTTTCTAATAATTTTATTTCTATTTTTTCTACTTTTAAAAAAATACACTTACTTTGGGAGTCAATTTTTTCTACTAACTTACTACTTAACAAAAATGATTGATGAGTCTCGTTCAATTTTGCACTAACTACAAAGCTAATTTGACGTTTAGCATCAATAATTAAATCTTTTACTTCACCTATTATCTGATTTTGCCTATCTATAATAGTAAAGTTACGCACTTTTTGGCGCAAGCTTTCAAGCAAAGTACTAATTCTGGCAATTTTGCTAGTATCTTTATTACCTATACTAGACATTGTATCATTCGTCATTCTTATTAACTTTATTAAGAATTGATTACTTGAACAAGCTTTAAGACCCTTTAAGATCCCCGACTTCTTTAAAGAAATCAGGGATCTAACTCTTCTAGTGGAGAGACTAGAAGGAAAAATAGAGACAATTAACGCTCATCAATTGGAAGACCAGGAGCATTAACATCTAATTCTTCACGACGAACCGTTTCTTGTTGTTCCACAGTGTCCTTGTCTACAACTTTTTTAACTCGAACTTCTTCGCGTACAACAGCTTCTTTGCGAATGTCAGGAGTTTCTTCATAGATTTCCAGACGAGCAACTTCGCCTTCGCGGAAATTAGCTTCGCCAGGAGCAACTGGTCTACCTGCATCTGTTGGCGTAACTCGCTCAACAACAACTCTCTCTTTCTCAATTGGAACTGCAACTCTTGCTGTTTCAGTTTCAATATGCTTTCCAATTGTAACTTCACCAGCCTTGATGCGTTTCTTATTTGCAACTAATCGCTCTTCGTACAGTCTCAGAGTTTGATGATCGCGGTCATTTATCCCAAACAAAGATGGCTCAGAGTCATAACGGTATGTATCGCGATCGTATTTGGGGATGCTAGGTGTAGTTACAGGCTGATTAATTGTAGATGCAGCTTGATTTGCAGCGGATGCAGCCGCATAATTAGCGTCTAGAGGAGCAGATGCTTCTAAAGGAGTAGATGTTTCCAGAGGAGCAGATGCTTCTACAGCTCTGTTAGTACCTACAGGATTTCGATAAACGTTCCGAACGCGCTCTTCATAATCATAATCAACAGTGTCGCGTTCGTTGAACTCTGGTAAATTATCAGCTTGCTCTCTAGTCATCCCAACTGCATATACGCGAGTTGTATTGTAATCAATGCGAGCGCGACCAATAGGAAGTAATACTTTCTTACCAAAAATCCAAAAACCTAAGTCAACTACAAAATAGCGAAAACGACCTTCATCATCAACTAAAACATCGCTAACTGTACCAATCTTTTGGTCGCTTCCTTCTTCGTAAACCCCCATTCCTTTGATATCGTCGCCGCCAAATGTGTCTTTGTAGTCTGGATCGAAATCAGATACTTTATAAAGAGGCATATTCGTTACCCTCCAACTATTTCCGTCTCTTGTTAATTATCTTAGAAAAAGAGTTTTTATGAGCCATCTCTCTTACGAGTGAATTCTTTTTTAAATTAGTAGATAGTAGTTATTTATTAGTAGTAGATATTGTGTATTACTATTAACAACTAACAACTAACAACTATCCACTAACAACTAACCCTTAAATTCGATCGCTTGTATTGATATCGGAATTATTGGTTAACAAATCTCCCTCAGTCCGAATATCTAATTCTTCGCGACGAATGGTTTCTTGAGCTTCAACAGTATCTTTGTCTACAACTTTTCTGACTCGAACTTCTTCGCGTACAAAAGCTTCTTTATGAATATCTGGTGTTTCTTCGTATACTTCTATACGTGCAACTTCTCCTTCCTGGAACTGTAAATCGCTAGGATTTACTGCTATTCCTGCATCTGTAGGACTGACTCGCTCAATCACAACACGCTCTTTTTCAATTGGTACTGAGACTCTTGCTGTTTCAGTTTCAATATGTTTGCCAACTGCAACTTCTCCGGTTTTAATGCGGTTTTTGTTAGCAATTAATCGTTCTTCATACAATCTGAATGTTTCTTGATTTTGGTTGTTCAGGTTGTACAAAGTAGAGTCTTGTTGGTAATTGTATGTATCGCGATGGTGGGTTGTACTACTAGATAGAGGACGATAAGCCTTACGTACCTGTTCTTCGTAATCGTAATCAACCGTCAAATCTTCTCTATATTCAGGTAAACTTTGTACTTGCTCTTTGCTCAGTCCGTCTACAACAACTCGTTTAGCATTGTAGTCAATATGAGCAAGACCAATTGGTAATAAAATCTTTTTACTAGAGGAATTGTATGTGCTATCGATGACGAGATAACGAAAACGACCTTCAGGATCTACCAACACATCATCAACAGAACCAACTTTTGTCCCACCTTTGGTATAGAGATCTAGAGCTTTAACATCATCGCCACCAAAAGTTTCTCTGTAATTTGGATCGAAGTTTGCAATTTTGTAAAGAGGCATAATAGTTTTGATTGCACTACTAAGAACGTCTAAATATTAGAGTAGAATCGGAGAGAAAAAATTCCCTCTTGCTGACGACTTAATTTAATGGATTATTTATTAGTCAAAGGTTATGAATTTCTCAGAAGCTAGCGTTAAATATTTTTTAGTTCTCAATATTTGTTTTCAAGCCAAGAAAAAAGTGTTATGCTAGCTTTCTAACAAGCAAGAACACATCAGTCTATAGAAAGAAAAAATATTAATTTTTATAACATAAGTAATACTAATTGTAGTTAACATTAATCTAAAATTAGCAAAAAATGTCTAATCAACTTTGGCTATCCCAACTAAAAGAACATAAAGCGATCGCAGTCATCCGCGCTCCAGAAATATCGTTGGGTTACCAAATGGCTTTGGCAGTATCATCTGAGGGAGTTAAGTTAATTGAAATCACTTGGAATAGTCATCGTGCTGCCGATCTCATTGGTAAATTGCGAGTAGAATTACCTAATTGCATTATTGGCACTGGTACATTATTGAATTTTAAGCAGATGCAAGAGGCTATTGCAGCAGGAGCGCAATTTCTGTTTACTCCTCATGTGGACTTAGCTATGATTCAAGCAGCTGTTGCTATTGATGTCCCAATCGTACCGGGAGCGCTTTCTCCTACAGAAATAGTCACCGCTTGGGCGAGTGGTGCAAGTTGTGTCAAAGTATTTCCCGTAGAAGCACTCGGAGGCGTTCAATATATAAAAAGTTTGCGAGGTCCTTTGGGTCATATTCCCCTGATTCCAACAGGTGGCATTACTCTAGAAAATACTATGGACTTTTTAGAAGCAGGAGCGATCGCCGTTGGTTTAAGCAGTCAATTATTTCCCAAAAAGTTCGTAGAGGCAAGAAATTGGCAGGCGATTGCTCAACAGGCAAAAAATTTAATGCAGAGAATAGGGAATGGGGACTGGGGAATGGGGAATGGGTAAGAAACAATCCCCATTCCTCATTGCCCCTCAACAAGGAGGGGGCCCCGAGTTCCCCAATCGCCAATCGCCAATCCCCAATCCCCAAAATCATGAATTCTCAAAAGATAGCACCGCGTAAATCCTTTGCCCAGCATTGGCTAAAAAGTGATAAAGCCCTCAACGAAATCGTTCGAGCTGCACAACTCCAAAATAGCGATCGCGTTTTGGAAATTGGACCGGGAACAGGTATTCTCACCCGCCGCCTCTTACCAGAAGTACAATCTTTGTTAGCGGTTGAAATCGATCGTGACTTGTGCAAGCGCTTGGTTAAGGAGCTTGGAAACAAAGAAAATTTCCTACTCCTACAAGGGGACTTTCTCGAACTAGATTTACGACCCCTACTTCAATCATCTCCGGCATTTCAAAACCAAAACAAAGTTGTTGCCAACATTCCCTACAACATTACAGGTCTCATTATTGAGAAATTGCTAGGTACAATATCCAATCCAAATCCTCAACCCTATGATTTAATTGTGCTATTGGTACAAAAAGAAGTTGCAGAAAGACTGACAGCAAAAGCAGGCTCAAAAGCTTTTGGAGCATTAACTGTCAGAGTCCAGTATTTAGCAGAGTGTCAGTTCATTTGTACAGTTCCATCTGGGGCATTTTACCCACCACCGAAAGTAGATTCAGCTGTCGTGCGTTTGATTCCTCGTAGATTTGAACCACAAGCCTTGGATGCACGACAGTTAGAAATGCTAGTAAAGTTGGGTTTTGGAGCAAAGCGAAAAATGTTGCGAAATAATTTGCAATCTGTTGTGGAACGCGATGCATTAACCAACTTACTAGAAGAATTAAATGTCAATACCCAAGTTCGAGCAGAAGAACTGAGCGTCGAACAATGGGTTATATTAGCAAATAAAATAAATCTCAATTCGGGGAATTAAGAAAACAACATAAAGCCCCCCTTTTTAAGGGGGGTTGGGGGGATCGATAACCACATATCGCACACGAAAACAACACAAAACCCTTCTTTTTAAGGCCGGTGTACACACATCTTTAGAGATCCCCCTAAATCCCCCTTCCCAAGGGGGACTTTAAGAATTTCCCCCCTTTTTAAGGCTACGGTGTACACACATCTCTAAAAAAGATATGAAACATCCTGAAAACAGGAGAGTTTGATTTCAATTCCCCCCTTTTTAAGGGGGGTTAGGGGGGATCGAAATCGTAAGAATGCACTTTCAGAGACTTGTGTGTACACCGTAGCTTTTTAAGAGGGGTTAGGGGGGATCGAAACCGCAAGAACTCACTTTCAGAGACCTTGTGAGTGCACCGTAGCCTTTTTAAAAGGGGATTTCTTCCTCAATTTGCTGACACACACCATCAAATTCCATTAATACCTGCTCATTCGTAAACCGAATCACCTTCAACTCATATTCTGCTAAAGTCTGTATCCTTTCCAAGTCGTACAATCTACCATCTTCTGTAAAATGGCTTTCTCCATCCACCTCAATTACTAGTTTCAGAGCAGCACAGTGAAAATCAACTATAAAGCGATTTATCGGACGCTGACGCAATACGCGAAATGGAAATGTTTTCAGATATCCTTGCCAAAGCTTTTTTTCGGCAGGAGTGGGATTTTTGCGAAGTTCCTTAGCCCTGACTATAAGTTGTGGGTTGTAGGGCAAGTGAAAATCTGTTGTACTGATGTTGTAAGTCATTCGATCCCCCCAACCCCCCTTAAAAAGGGGGGCTATGTGTACACACGAGTCTCTCAAGTGCTTTCTTGTGCTTTCGATCCCCCCAACCTCCCTTAAAAAGGGGGGCTATGTGTACACACGAGTCTCTCAAGTGCTTTCTTGTGGTTTCGATCCCCCCTAACCCCCCTTAAAAAGGGGGGAAATTTTCAAAGTCTTAAAAAGAGGGAATTGGAATTACGTATTTTTATGGCAAACTTGTTACGTATTTTTATGGCAAACTTGTTACTTGTGAATGGTTTTCGTAGTCATACACAAATCGGGAAACCTGACGAATGAACTCTGTTGCTCTGGAGTCATGATTAGGTCTTTTGACTAAAATACCTGCCAAGTATATTTTTCCGCTTGGTGTCTGAATAATTCCTGCATCTCCAAGTACAAATCTTAGAGTTCCAGTTTTGTGGGCAATAGTAGCACCCGCACCTAAACCAGATGGAAGCATACTTTGGTTGTGGCAATGACGCATCATCTCCAAAACCTGAGCGCGACTGGTGTTATTGATTAATTGATTGTTGGTGACTAGTGCGGACAATTTCACTAAGTCTTTTGCACTAGTGGTGTTGGTTCCGTTAACATCTGCTAAAAAATTGCGAATTGTCGTATTTTGCAATCCCCAATTGTGAAAACGCTGGTTTAGTACAGCCTGACCACCTAAACGGTCAATAATCATATTTGTGGCAGTGTTATCACTGATAGTCATCATCTTTGTCGCTGTTTGCAAGACGGTAAATCGACTACCAACAGATTTATCTTGCATATCTCCAGAACCACCTGCAACTAAGTCTCGTCGCATGACTAGAGATTCGTCAAAGCTCACTCTACCTGCTTCTATTTCCTGAAATAACGCTATCAAAATTGGGAATTTAATGGTGCTAGCTGCAGGAAACGCTTTGTCGCCATTAATATTCAAATAATCGCCCGTTTGTAAATCTAAGAAAAATATTCCAGGGAGAAGAAAACTATAGCGACCCATTAAAGCTCGAATTTGAGAATTAAGTGGTAACATTTCTTTGCCTAAAGGAACAATTTCGGCAAATGAAGCACGATCGCTTGGATTTACAAAATCACTTTCAGCTTTTGGAGCAATAAATTCTATTTCCGGTAAATTAGTTAATTCTTTATCCGCAATACTTTGTGATGATTTACTCTGGGCGATCGCTCTTGATTGGTTGTTATACGTAGATTGTAATAAACTTGCTTTTGCTGGAGATGATAACAATACAAGAGATGTAACGCTTAATACGAACCAGTGTAGTTTCATTAGTGTGCTAGGAGGCTTTAGTTGCGATCGCTACTTAAATTTTTGCCTCTTATTCATAAACAAAAACAAGTGCAATTGTCAAGATCGCGATAGCTTTTTCGTGAAACCTTCACACTTGAGCAATCCTAGTCAATTTTTCCCTATGCCACCATTACAGTATATATACTGTGTTGACCAGTGTTCGCAAGCTTCTGTAATCACTCGCAACTCTTCCGAACTAAGGAGTTCATTTGGTTTTTCCGACGCTAGAATCTTAGCTGCTGAGGCTGCTAGTTTCTGTTCCACACCATACTTAAGTAACTCTCCTTGATAAATATTCTCGTTTTCTTTTAGGAGTTTAAAAAGGTAAGGAGTCATGAATCTTCCAAGATAGCAAATTACTAATACTTTTATTTTGTAAATTTGAGATGTAGTCGCTACTACCAACAGAAAGATTAAACATTTTCAACCTTAAGGTAGTTGTAATAATAAAACTAAAGACTGTGTAGTGTCAAGAATGATTTGCATTTAGTCTGAAAACGTAAAAGCCTGACATAATGAGGTTGTTATTAACCGATGTAGAAGATCGATTCATAACTTATAGCCAATAAACTTTACGTATGCGTAGTTATACCTTAACAGCCCCTGCCAAAATCAACTTGTATCTGGAAATTATTGGCGATCGCGCCGATGGGTATCACGAGTTAGTGATGATACTTCAAAGTATCGATCTAGCAGATGAGATTCATTTGGAAGCAGGTAGTATTGATACCATCCGCCTTCGCTGCAACCAACCAGAATTACCTACAGACAGAGGTAATTTAGCATACCGCGCTGCAGAATTAATGACGGAAAAATTTCCCGAAGCATACGCAAAATATGGTGGCGTGGACATTAGTATTAACAAGCGTATCCCTATAGCTGCAGGGTTAGCAGGAGGTTCGGCGAATGCAGCAGCTGTATTGGTAGGAATCGATTTGCTGTGGGATTTAGGTCTGACTCGCACAGAATTAGAGCAGCTAGGATCTTTACTAGGTTCAGATATACCATTTTGTGTCGGAGGTGGGACAGCGATCGCAACAGGAAGAGGCGAACAACTTTCACCGCTTAATCCTTTAAACAATATATATATAGTATTAGGTAAATATCGCAGCCTAGAAGTTTCCACTGCTTGGGCATACAAAACCTATCGACAGCAATTTGGAGATACGTATCTAAGAGATACGGAAAGCTTAGCAGCTCGTGCAGCAGCAGTTCATTCTGGTTCGATAGTTAAAGCTATAGTTAATGGAGATAGAAAAGAAATTGCCGAAAAGCTGCATAACGATTTAGAACGTGTCGTATTACCAGAATATCCGCAAGTCTTGCAACTAAGGGAGACATTTGCATCTGCTGGTGTTTTAGGAACAATGATGTCTGGTTCGGGTCCGAGCGTGTTTGGGGTTTGTGAATCTCAACAACAAGCGGAACAAGTTAAAACTCGTATTCGAGAAACCATTCCCGACAAAGATTTAGAATTATTCGTTACTCAAACCATTACTCATGGAGTACAATTCACGGTTAATCGTTAATAGATAGTTAAATAGAACAAAGTATAGATATGGCTTTCTAAATCCAAATTAGTTACAGTATAAATTATGGCAGACCAAAATATTTCGCAATCAACTGATTCTCAACCGCAAGTCACGACAAGTCCTTTACGATGCATAATAGGAGCCTTGATTTCAGGGGCATTAACCTATGGATTGTATTCTTTAATGGTTGGCATAGTAACAACCTATGCCAAGAAACCCATTGTATCAAATAGTCAATTAGCAGCAAGTATTGCTTCTGCAGTGCGTACTTTGGTTATAGGTGTCACTGCTTTAGGTACTGGAGTATTTGGCATAGTAACAATAGGGCTGTTGGCATTAGCAGTGCAACTAGTTGTGCAGAAGCAGAGGGGAAAACAAAATTAAATTTTGGATACCTCAGCTACTACTTTTAAAACATCTTCTGACACTGAAATGACAGCAAAAAGACTTGAAGCTAATTCATTGTTAATAGGATTTTTTTGCATTCTACCAAAAAGGAGTGAATTCTTCATATTTTCTTTGTAAAGAAGCTTAACGTAAACTTGTAATGCTAAGTTGTGAATTGTTAGCTTTAATTTCGTCTGGTGTCCAAACTTGGAATGAATGGAGGGACAAAAATCCTGAAATTAAACCAGACCTATGTAATATAGAACTTTCGACTATTTTAGATGGTATAAACTTCAGTTATGCAAATCTCAAAGGAGTTAAAATTTACGAAGCCGAACTACGAAACGCGAATTTTAACCATGCAGACTTAAGCGGTGTTGATTTTAGTATTGTAGATTTAAGTGGAGCGAATTTAAGTCACGCAAACCTTAGTGATGGGTTGTTTTTAGCATCAGTAGAGTTTAATGGAGCTAATTTGAGTGGAGCAAACCTTGCAAGAGCAGATCTTGGGGTATGCGTCATTTTTCACGGTCTTTTATTTCGAGCAAGTTTAAGTGGAGTTAATCTCAGTCATGCAAATCTCCATCACGCAAGTTTGCGATTTGCCGAGCTTAACGATGCTAACCTTTATGGAGCAAATCTTTCTGGGGCAGATCTTTGTGCAGCCGATCTGAAGGGAGCCAATCTTTTTGGAGCCGACCTTAGCTATGCTGATTTAAGAGGAGCCGATTTCACCAATACCAATCTTACGCACGCAAACCTCAGCCATGCAAAGTTGTTTGGCGCACCTGATTTTGAAAAATTAGGAATATATGACCTAAGTTATCTGAATGACAGAAGAGTCAACTTTAGTAAAGCTAACTTAAATGGAACTTGTTTACATCCAACGGGTCTTGAATTCATCTTACCCATTGAGGTCAATTGAATCTCCACACTCCTGCCGTTGCATAACTTCTTGTCCTAAAGAGCTTCATAAGTTAACTTTAATTGTGCTGAATTATAACAGTTTCTAATACTTTTTCAATACCATCTATCATTTTTTCAAAACTCAATTTTGAAGAAATATGATGGCGACATCTTTCACCTAATTGAGCATCTTTCTCTCTCCAATTTATAACTCGACTCAAAGTTTCTGCCAAATCTCTTTCATTTGTTGCCTCAAAAAGGAAATTTTGAAACTCTCCTGTTAAAATTTCGGGAATTCCTCCAATTCTGCTTCCTACCACAGGCGTACTGCAAGCCATAGACTCTATAATCGCTCTGCCAAAGGGTTCAGACCATTGACTCGCTAAAACTGTTACATCACTAACTTGATATAGACTAGTTGTGTTATTAACATGACCTAGAAATTTGACGGATTGCTCGACTTTTAAATCGACGACTAATTGTTCCAATAATTTTTTATAGTCTTCCTTGTCATTGACAGAGTTCCCCGCAATTAAGAGTCTGGTATTAGGAAAATTCTTTTGTAATAAAGCAAAGGCTTTGATAATAGTTTCCACTCCTTTCGCCCGATCTAATCTTCCAACAAAAGAAATGACTTCAATATCTTCAGAGATGTTCCATTCCTTTCTCGTTTTTACAAAATCATTAGTAGGTTTATAAACTTCTAAATCGACTCCATTGTATACGATATCAATTATATTTTCTGGATAGTCGCTATTAACCCAATCCGATTTTGTATGATTTGAGACTGTAATAAAATGTTTAACCCCTTTTAATCCAATGCTCCATTGAGAGCCAAGATTTGAAAATGCAAGGAATTTTTTTAAACCTCTTAATCCCATATTCCACTGCCATGTCGCCAACTTTTTCCTTGGTGGTGGGAGATGGAGATAACAAACTAAAGGAACATTTTTATACGAAGCTAAAGCAGAACCAAAAGGAGTATCATGAAACTGATTGCTGAGAACGAGAGTCTTGCAATCGAATGGAATATTTTTACCAACTTTCCAAAGATCGATTAAAAAATCAAAAACATATTGTGGTCGATTAATTAAATATCTTTTAACCTTAAAGACGCGATCGCAAAACTGTTGATATTGCTCTAGTAAATTACCTTCTTGGGTATACAGCAGAGAAATTTTGTGTCCTTTCTCAGCCAAACCACAGCAAATGTCAAACAAGGCAATTTGTTGTCCGCCGAGACGAGAAGAAGGAGTTTGCTCTAAAACAATAAGGTGCATAAAAAGGCTATCTATTTTGGATTATTTAGTATGGGGCATAGGGCAAAGCAAAAACACCGTTGAAATTAATTTTGTCCAATTTTTCCAATGACTCCCTTCCCACTAGAAGATTATTTATATATAGCGTAGGGTGGGTAATGCCCACCAACATCGAACGGTGGGCATTACCCACTCTACAAGAATTTATATTTTACGCTTCAATTAATGTTGTTTCGCGATCGCTCACGCTACAGCTTTCTCAAAATCAGCTTTCACGGTAGCAAAAGCCCAATCCAACCAAGGTAACAAAGCTTCGATATCCGAAGTTTCTACTGTTGCACCGCCCCAAATTCTGATCCCTGGAGGAGCAGAACGATAAGATGCAATATCGTAAGCAACTTCTTTTTGTTCCAAAACTTTAGCGAGTTTCTTGGCAAATTCTGCTTGTTTTTCCGAGTTCAAAGTCCCAAACCAAGAATCTTTAATTTTCAAGCAAATAGAAGTACAGGAACGAATTTCGGGATTTTCAGCGAGGAATGCAGCCCAACTGCTTTTCTCTACCCAACCGGCGATCGCAGCTAGATTGGCTTCACTGCGGCGAATCAGCCCTGGAAGCCCACCAATACTTTCTGCCCAAATTAAACCGTCAAGTGCATCTTCTACGCACAGCATTGATGGTGTATTGATAGTGTCTCCTTTAAAGATACCTTCAATCAACTTACCCTTTTGGGTGAGACGGAAAATCTTTGGTATGGGTCTACCTGGGTCATAGCTTTCCAAACGTTCCACTGCACGTGGTGAAAGCACAATAACTCCGTGCTGTGCTTCTCCACCCAAAACCTTTTGCCAGGAATAGGTCACGACATCCAGCTTTTCCCAAGGGATATCCATTGCGAAGACAGCAGAAGTCGCATCACAAATGACCAGCCCTTGGCGATCGTCTTTTATCCAATCACCATTAGGGCATCTTACACCTGATGTTGTTCCGTTCCACAAAAACACCACATCATGACTAAAATCAACTTGGTGTAAATCGGGTAAACTACCATAGGGTGCTTTCATAATCCGAGCATCAGGCAACTTCAGCTCATCTACGACATCTTTCACCCATTCCTGACCGAAACTTTCCCATGCCAATATGTCCAAGGGAAGCTTTCCCAGCAATGACCACATAGCCATTTCCACAGCGCCCGTATCGGATGCAGGAACAATACCCAAACGATAGTCTGACGGAACACCAAGAATTTTCTTAGAACGTTCGATAACTTCTGCTAACTTGGCTCTACCATCTGTGGAACGATGAGAACGACCCACACAAGCATTGGCTAGTTTTTCCACCGACCAACCAGGGCGTTTTGCACAAGGACCGGAGGAAAAATGGGGAACGTTGGGTTTAACGGTTGGGAGAGAGAGATGCTCTGACATAGAGTGAACTTAGTACGGCAGTATGGCATTAGGTTAGCTAGTTTACAGCATACCGAGTTTAGTCTTCAAAATTGTTTACATTTTTTTAGTACTTTAGGCAAAAAAAATGACAATTGGTGTTTGGATATTAGGAGATCAACTTTGGTCAGAACAAGCAGCTTTGCAAAGTTGTCACAAGACTGATAACGTACACGTCATCATGATTGAGTCGTTGCATCATGTCCAAGCTCGACCCTATCACAAACAAAAGCTAGTTTTAGTATGGTCAGCAATGCGGCACTTTGCTGAAGAATTACGGAGCACGCTATGCAAGTTCAATTAGCTTAACGATCGCACATCAATTAATGCATGAGTTGGTTTCATCGATCCCTAATTAAGGATATGAGGTGATATTTTAGGGAGCCTATGTCACTAATACCTAGTAAAAAGCAACAATGTTAGACCTTCTTCGGGTTGTACACCCCCTTTTTCAGTAACCCGCAGAATCTTGTAAAGACGTTTCGCCGTAACGTCTCTACAACTGGAACGTTCTAATTCAGAACACGGAACTTTAACCTCAGAACAAGGAGTTTGCAATTGATTTCCACTATCTCTATATCCTCACATTCAGGCATGGGCGCTATCCCCTACGATGGGGGTACTGCCTTTCGGGTCTGGGCACCGTTTGCTCATGGTGTTTCTGTAGTAGGTAGTTTCAACAACTGGACTCAAGATCGGAATCCGCTGACCAGCGAAGGCAATGGCTACTGGTCTGCTGACGTACCTAATGCTAAAATCGGCGACGAATACAGATTTGCGCTCGTCAACCGCGATACCGACAAGACCTACTCAAGGAATGACCCCTACGCCCGGGAAGTCACCCACTCTAGCGGTAACTCGGTAATTCACGATCCTGACTTTGATTGGAGTTCGGAGAACTACACCATGCCGTCTTGGCATGAGATGGTCATCTACGAGATGCACGTTGGGACGTTCTACGATGAACCAGGTGGAGCGCCAGGGAAGCTTGAGGGAATCGTTCAGCGGCTAGGTTACCTCCAAGATTTGGGTATTAATGCAATTCAGCTCATGCCGCTTGCCGAGTTTGCCGCCGATTTCTCTTGGGGCTACAACCCTGCTAACCCCTTCGCCATTGAAAAAATTTACGGCGGTATTAGAGAGTTCAAAGAGCTGGTCAAGGAAGCTCACTCTCGCGGCATTGCCGTGATTCTCGACGTGGTCTACAACCACTTTGGCCCCAGCGATCTCGACCTGTGGCAGTTTGATGGCTGGAGTGAAAACGGCAAGGGCGGCATTTACTTCTACAACGACTGGCGTTCCAAAACCCCCTGGGGAGATACGCGACCCGACTACGGTCGGGGTGAAGTGCGCCAATATCTGCGCGACAATGCTCTGATGTGGCTAGAAAAATGCCATGTTGACGGTCTGCGTTGGGATTCTACAGTTAACATCCGGACGCTGAACAACGGTAGCGGCGGCGACATTCCAGAAGGCTGGAGCTTCATGCAGTGGATTAACGACGAAATCGACGCCAAACAACCGTGGAAGCTCACGATCGCCGAAGACTTACAGAACAACGAATGGATTACCAAGGATACGGGTGCTGGCGGTGCTGGCTTTGACGCGCAATGGGACTCTAGCTTCGTCTATCCTATTCGCAATGCGATTGGCACTCTTAACGATTGCGATCGCAATATGTATGCTGTTTGCGACGCCATTAATCACCGTTACGGCACAGATTGCTTCGAGCGGGTGATTTATACAGAATCCCACGATGAAGTCGCCAATGGTCGCTCCCGCGTTCCGGAGGAAATCTGGCACGATAATGCTGGTAGTTGGTTCTCCAGGAAGCGCTCTACGCTAGGAGCAGCTTTAGTGTTCACCGCACCGGGCGTTCCCATGATCTTCCAGGGTCAGGAACTCCTTGAAGATAAATGGTTCAACGACCAAGACCCGTTGGACTGGAAGAAGTTGGAAACCTATTGTGGTATCCACGATATGTACCGCGACCTCATCCGTCTGCGTCGCAATTGGTACAACGAAACCAAGGGTCTGTGCGGTCAACACGTCAACGTCCACCATGTTAATAACAATGATAAGGTTATTGCGTTCCATCGTTGGGAGAATGGCGGTCTTGGGGATGATGTCATTGTTGTGGCGAACATGGCTGACCGGAGCTATGAGAGCTATAACATCGGGTTTCCTAGCGAAGGCTACTGGCGAGTACGCTTCAATAGCGATTGGAATGGCTACAGCCCTGACTTTGGCAATTATCCTGGCTATGATACTACAGCAAGTTGGGGCGCTAAAGATGGGATGTCTTGTAATGGGAATGTCGGGATTGGTCCCTACAGCGTGCTTATTCTCTCGCAGGACAACTGATAGGTTATACCAAATCGCTTTGATACCCCCCTTTTAGCTCGGGAGCATCCCAATGAATGCACATTGCCCTCAGAATAGAATTCTCTTGCTATACAAACTAAGTCCGCCTGCGCGGACTTAGTTTGTATAGCCGCGATTTCCAATCGCTTGGCGTTTTTTCCAAATTGGGATGCTCCCTTTAGCTCTGGCAAGGAGGAAGTTGCGGCTACACCTAAAATACGCGGGAGCGTGGTAGCTCTGAAATATGAGACTCAATTCATTTAATTTCTTGAGTCTCATATGTTATGTATATCAAAGTGGAAACGCGACACGTACAATTGTAATCACCATGATGTGGGCAGATGATTATTCGAGCATGAGAATTACGATCTGCTCTTCATGTAGCTCTCACTCATAAAGAACGGGCGAGGACGCCCGTCCCACAAGAGAAAGTTGGTTATTTTTTTATTTGGAAGTCCCTAAGCTGTTAACGTGTCCTGTTTTGCAGGTTCTCGTCGATTGACCAAGGCGTGTTACAGCCTATTTTTATGAATAATCGGAAAACAATACTGTTCGCGCAATACCCGACGCATCACTTTATTAGAAGCCGTGCGTGGCAAAGTATCAACAATGACAAGATCGTAAATTTTGAATAAAGGATTAAGATGTTGCTTAATTGCGGCTTGTAAGGAAGTCATTATTGCTGTTTTATCTTGTTGAATCTCCGGTGCAACGACTGCATAAATCACCAATCGGCTTGGTCCTCCTTGTGAAGGAGAAACAGCGATCGCAGCACTTTCACAAATTCCTGGTTGGCGATTCAGAACTTGTTCGATCTCAGCTGAACTCACCTTAATCCCTCCGAGATTCATCGTATCATCAACGCGACCGCGAGCGCAGTAATAGCCGTTAGGTAATCGTTCTATTTGGTCGCCATGACGGCGCAAAGGAGTTGAGGAGGGAAGAACAGGAGTATTGGCAAAGTAAACTTGGTAATGGTCTTTGTTCAACAACTCGGTAGACAAGCCAATAGATGGAGGTACGATAAACGCCTCACCTTTGTCAGCAGAATTTCCCTCTGTGTCAAGAATCACAAAATCTAATCCCAAAGCAGGTGTGGTAAAAGTTGATGGTACGCAAGGCTGCACCAAAGTTCCAGTGATATAGCCGCCACCTATTTCTGTACCTCCACAGTATTCGATAATGGGTTTGTATCCAGCTAAAGACATTAGGTAAAACATATCTTGCGGTTTGGAACATTCACCTGTGGAACTCAAAGCTTTTATTGCACTCCAATCTAGCCCTTGCATACAAGCGGTAGTTTTCCATTGACTGACAAGACTTGGTACCACACCAAGTAAATTTACTTTAGTGTCTTGTATAAACTGACCATATTCTCTTTCTGTAGGTGCTCCGTAATAAAGGGCAATAGTCGCTTTATTCAACAAGCAAGCGTAAATCAACCACGGTCCCATCATCCATCCTAAGTTAGTGTGCCAAGCAACTACATCGCCGGAGTGGATATCGTGATGCAGATGAGCATCAATAGCACATTTTATGGGAGTCGTTTGCGTCCAAGGAATAGCTTTGGGTTCTCCTGTTGTACCGGAGGAAAATAAGATATTAATAGCAGTAGCAGGATGAGCGGGGATGGCATCGAATCGAGGGTTGGAACTGAGAAAATCTTCCCAAATCAAATCGTCGGGACGCAATTTTAAAAAGGCAACAGTTTCCTTATTGCCCGTTTTCGTTTTTATAACAATTGCTCTAGGAGAATTGGCTGCGATCGCTTTCTCATAGAGAGGCAATTGCTTACCACTACGTACAATATAGCTTTGAGTAAAGATTGCTCGAGCGTTGGACAGACGCAACCTCATAGCAATTTCTGTAGCAGCAAAACTGTCAGCTATAGAAACTACCACGCAACCAGCTTTAATAATTCCCAAGTAAATTGCTACGGATTCGACTGTCATAGGCATCACAATAGCAATAGTGTCTCCTAAAATAAAGCCAGCCTCCACCAATCCGTTAGCAACTCGGTTAGTTAAAGATTGGAGTTCGCCATAAGTCATGGTAGAAATTGAACCCCGATTCGATTGGAAGACAATAGCAGGTGTATCATCTGGTGCTGAAAAACAACTTTCAACGATGTTAAATCGAGCACCTACTAGCCATTGTGGTGACTCAACTCCATGACTCAAATCAACGATATGGCTGTACTTTTCCTGAAAATGAATACCCAAATGTTGAATCGTGATGTCCCAGAACTCAGCCCGATTTTGTGCCGACCAAGCATGAAGTTCTAGATAAGAATCTAGTTTTAGGGAATTCATGAAAGCAGCGATATTGGTTGCTTGAATTTGTTCTTGAGAAGGAAACCAAGCAGGAGGTAATCCTTGGCTGCTATCCCAATTAAAGAACGTGGTTTTGTAAAGGAGTTCGTGTAGTGCAAAGGGGTGATTAGGTTTAAGAATATATCGTACCAAGTGTTGCCAGCAATCACTAGGCTGTAATGAAGCAAGCCATTCATTAACTTGCGGCAGAATTGCGATCGCACTATCTGCTTCGACACCACAAGCAGTGATTTGTTCCACTGATAATTCCACCCTCATCCCCCGTGTCAAGTCGCTTTGCTCCAATTCTTAATTATGAACTTCAATTACGAATTACGAATTACGAATTACGAATTATGACGGTCCGCCTCTAATCCATCCCAAAAAACAGCAATGGCATCAAGAATCTCTCGTCCTCCCTGAATGAATTTAGTTTGGTCAAAATCGTCTTGAAAATAAACTGCTTCAAGTTCCTCCAGAGTGTGTCCGGCGTGTTGCATCTCGACACGATTATGCCAACTAAAGAAAGCCAAACGCAGATGCGGGTATCGAGCTTGCTTGATGCGCGTGAGTCCTTCCTCCAATTCCTGCCAAAAGCCTGCTGCTGCCCAGTTTTCCACTGCAAAGCTAGCACCCTCAGCGATATGTGGGTCATCACTTCCATAAAGACGTTGCAGTTCGTTACAGAAGTGCAAAGTTGTAGAACTTCCGTGTTTGCATTTGCCAATGTCTTCGTAATGTAACCCCAAACCCTCAGCTAAATTGACTAGCCATTCAAAATGTGCCGCACGGAAACGACAAATACCACCATCTACTGTACCTTCAGTACTGACTAATTCAGGATCTCCTTCTCGATCCTTGTCCTCCTCCGTCTGACCCCGATTGTTGCCAATCGATTGGTCTAGCTTCCGATAAATGACGCCTAGTTCATTCAGCAATATTTCTCGACTCTTTCGCGACTGCTCAAGGGTAGGTGAGTTAATGGCTTTTAACAGTGCTGCTATGAGGAACTGATTGGAGAATACCGAGAATTGCTGAATGAAATAACGCAATTCTTTGTCTGTAGCCGTACCGCCAGAAAACCATTGAGTATAAGTGTTGTTAGTAATGATGCGATGTTGTAAGAATTCTTGATTGATTTTAGTGAGGAAATTTTGAAAATTGTCTACTTGTTTTTGAGTTAATTCGCCTCGATGCGATCGCTTTTCAATACGAGAAGATATGGTTAAAGGGCTTGCGGTATTTACTTGGGTATTAGTCATATTTTTTATATTACACAGAAATTAACTAGACGTTGACCTCTCTGTTCTCTCGATCTGGTGCCTCTGGCTGGGAATGCCTTACGGGAGGCCCCGCCTCCAGTCTTCTGTTACGCGAGGCTGAGCCTCGCAGACTACATTCCCAGGCTGAGCCTGGGAACGAGGGGTGTGAGCCTGGGAACGAGGGGTGTGGGGTCGGGAACGAGGTCAACTCAAGCAATCCAACTGTATGCATAGTCTTTATCCTCCAAAGCCAAGGCTTGTTTTGTCAGTTGCAATGGACGAAAAGTATCAATCATTACAGCCAATTCGTTAGTACGTTCTTTGCCAATCGAACTCTCGTACATTCCTGGATGAGGTCCGTGAGGAATACCACTAGGATGAATGGTAATTGACGATCGCTCTATCCCTTTACGAGACATAAAGTTTCCAGAAACGTAGTAAATCACCTCATCCGAATCTACATTGGAATGGTTATAAGGAGCGGGAATTGCCAGAGGGTGATAATCAAAAAGGCGTGGTACAAAGGAACAAATAACAAAGCCAGGAGCCTCAAAGGTTTGGTGTACTGGAGGAGGTTGGTGAATTCTGCCAGTGATAGGTTCAAAATCCTCAATGTTAAATGCAAAGGGATAGAGATGCCCATCCCATCCCACAACATCTAGAGGATGATGGTGATAGAGATAGCTAATAATTCTATCTCTGGTTTTGACCCGCACCTCAAATTCTCCTACCTCGTCATAAGTTCCTAACTTCTCTGGCGGACGAATGTCGCGTTCATTATAGGGAGAATGTTCGAGAAATTGTCCGTATCGATTGAGATATCTTGCTGGTGGTTCTATGTGTCCGCTCGCCTCAATGACAAGCATTCGCTGCTCTATACCTAACTCAGGTATAATACGCCACAGTACTCCTGCAGGAATAACTAAATAATCTCCTACTTGATAGTGTAAAATACCGTACTGGCTCTCTAATACACCAGTGCCATCATGGATGAATATGACTTCATCACCATGAGCACATCGATACCAGTATAACATGGGTAATGTGGGTCGAGCAATTGAAATGCAGACATCTGCATTTGCCATTAACGGAACCCTTGCTTCCACAGCATCTGCCCCCAATTCTACGGTTACTGTGCGTAGATGGCGGTGACACAGGGGACTCGATTCTTCATAGGACGCATTCACTGTCCTCTCTAACAAAATTTTCTGTATTTGTGTAGGCGGACGTAAATGGTATAGCAAGGATTGAACGCCTGAAAAACCTCGCATCCCCATTAATTCTTCATGATATAAAGAACCATCAGGTTGACGAAACTGAATGTGTCGCTTATGGGGAATTTTTCCTAATTTATAGTAGTAAGTCATGCTCTCATCCCCTTAGATCCCCGTATTTGGTGCATCATAAATTCCCCCTGAGTGCTTGTTCGCGTTCTATCGCCTCAAACAGGGCTTTGAAGTTACCTTCACCAAAACCTTGTGCTCCATGACGCTGAATCACTTCAAAGAAAAGCGTTGGTCGGTCTTGCACGGGTTGGGTGAAAATCTGGAGTAAATACCCATCTTCATCCTTATCTACTAAAATGCCCAAATTTGCTAGTTGCTCAATAGGCTCATCAATGTCACCAACTCGCTCTTTCAAGTTTTCGTAATAAGTTCTCGGTACGTGCAGAAACTCCAGCCCCGCTTTTTTTAATTGAGAGACTGTTTCGATAATGTTATTAGTCGCGCAGGCAATATGTTGTACTCCCGGACCGTTATTATATTCCAGGTACTCTTCAATCTGAGATTTGCGTTTCCCTTTGGCTGGTTCGTTAATTGGCAATTTAATCTTACCCGTGTCGTTCTGCATCACTTTAGACATTAAGGCTGAGTACTCTGTAGAAATTGCCTCTTCGTCAAAATGCACTAGCAGGTTAAAGCCCATTGTATCAGTGAAAAACTGTACCCATTTGTTCATTGCTCCCAACTCAACGTTGCCAACGATGTGATCGATATTACATAAGCCTACAGAATGATTACTGTTGGCAGGGTATTGCGGTATAAAGCCAGGGGCAAAGACTCCAGAGTAATCGCTCCTTTCCACAAATTTAATCAAAACATCACCATAGGCATGGATAGCCGCATAACGCAACACACCGTATCCATCTTCCTCTTCTGTTGGTGCGATCGCACTTACAGCACCTCTTCTAATTGTTTCTTTATAAGCGCTTGTAGCATCTAGCACTTCAAAAGCTATAATTGCCACTCCATCACTATGCTTCAGAACGCTTTGCGAGATGGGATGGTTGGCAAAGAGTGCTGCACTCAGAACAAAGCGGGTTTCCCCTTGCTGCATGACATAAGATGTTACTTCACGGCTGCCAGTTTCCAAACCCCGATAAGCTGTATTAGTAAATCCAAAAAACTTAGAATAGAACAGTGCTGCTTGCCTTGCATTTCCAACATAAAATTCAAGGTGGTCGAAGCACTTAATAGGGCAAAAATCAATCATCTAAATTCCTCCCAGTTCAGAGGAAATACTGGAAATATCTTTTTCACAAATGTTAGATTTAATACATGATTTGCGTTACTCTCTTTCCGCTCTAAAATTACCGATCTTTGTAGTAGGGTGGGCACTGCCCAACGCCACTCCTAGCAGTCGCGGGGGAACCCGCGCACTTCGGGTGGCTCCCCTACGTGTTTGGGTAATCGAATAGCGGTTCGGGAGTAAGTCATTTTGAATACGAGTCATGTAACCCTGGGCATTAGAGCAAAGCACTACCTCGTTCAAAAAATCCGCTTTTAGTTACGATGGTGAACTAAGTAATACCATTTTACTTGAATCGCGAGCCGTGTCAATTTTGTAACAACGCCATACTTTGCGTTTCTACATTATCGTTTTGCATCATCTTTTTCGTAGAATGGTATAACCTCTAATCCGATTATAAAATTAACTTTTTATTTTGCCAGGGTATGCTTTGTTAACTTATGTGCCTAATATTCACTCTTGGACTTCAGACAAAAAAGAGGTTGTAGATGAGCGCTCCCAAGTTGCCTACTGTTCTAGTGGTTGAGGATAGCCCTGACGATCTACTGTTTATTCAACGTACTGCTGTCAAAACCAACTTACAGCTATCTTTGAAAAGCGTGACAAGCGGAGATGAGGCTGTAAGGTATTTGCTAGGTGAAGGTTCTTATGGGAATAGAGATATTTACCCATTACCCGTTCTGATTTTAACAGATACAAGAATGCCTAAGATGGGGGGGTTAGAGCTAGTCACATGGATTAAACAACAAAATGATTTTAAGGATTTACCAATTGTTGTGATGAGCAGTTCTACAGATACAGATAATGCAGAACGGTTTATTGCGCTTGGTATCAGCTTATATTTTGTTAAACCTATGTCTATCAATGGTTTTCAAGAGATTTTAAGGGAAGTGATGTTGCTACTTTCCCAAAATCCAGAGTAACTAAGTCCAAAAGTACTTCTTTATTCAGCAGAGCGATAAGCGGAGTTTAACAGCTAAAGCTATACCGCATTTTTGAAAAATAGTTCAATACTAATCTCTTTCTTAGGATAGATGTTAATAAAATTATCCAGTGCATTATGTGAATTTTCTCCTCCAGTAGCAGGAAGTTGCAATTATCAAAAATTTGTATCTTAGTTAGCGAATGAAGTTAATACTGAGCTGGTCTGAACAGTTAATCTATTCACGCTCGTCTATCGCTTCAGAATAAGTTGTGAATTGATAAGCTGAGTGCGCGATAAGCCTTCGGCTTAACCCTTAAAAGGGTATCGCATTTTCTGTCAGACCAGAAAAAGTAGTGTGATTCCTAGTTCATTAGTAGGAGGTTGTCATGATTAGAGTAAACTACGTACAGCTACAGAAAAGCTTGAATGAAGTTCAATACCCGGTAAGCAAGAAAGATTTAATTTTTTATGCCGAGGAAAAAGGTGTAGACGAAGGAGTACTTCGGGCTTTTAGGAATTTGCCAAATCAGCAATACCAAACACCTGTGGATGTGAGCCAAGCAATGGGCAAAGCATAACTTCCCACCTCGTTCCCAGCCACTGGCTGGGAATACTTTTTTACTTTAAATGCACGCCTCACGCATTTCTTTATTCTCGCAAACGAGATAATATAGAACGGGAATTTTTCAAGCGTTCTACAGAAATAGGATTTGACAAGCCTGGAGAACTTATTCGTACCGAACTTACAGACAGAGGTGCTAATTTCTATTTTGAACTTGCAGAATTAGAAATTTGTTTTTTGACTGAAGATTTTGTTCGAGTTGATTGGAAACCTGGTATATCACCTATTCCTTATGCCATTGCTCGACAGGATTGGCAAGAGGTGAAAACTCAATTTGCAGAGACAGAAAATGGTTACTCCATATCTAGTGCTAAATTAAAAGTTATTGTCAAAGAAGATGGTAGTTTAAAGTTTTGCGATTCTTCAGGACAAATCTTACGTGAAGAACTACCTCCTTCTCGTAAAAGCGAAGGATGGTTACATCAAGCACAACTAAGACAAGAAGAACAAATATACGGGCTTGGGGAACGGTTTTCTTATCTTAACTTACGTGCTGCTAAAGATGAGAAGCAACAACCAAAAACATATCGGATGTGGAACTATGATGCGGCGGGCATGTATGGCCCTGGTTCAGCTCCAATGTATATATGTATTCCCGTATATTTAGGTTTGCATTCCTCTGGCAGTTATCTGATTTTTTATGAAAACTCTTTTGACGCTTATTTTACCTTTGGGGAAATTGCTGTTGCTGATTTTGCAGGGGGATCGCTGCGTTACTACTTTACTTATGGCGTACCGGCTCAACTTTTAGAACGTTATACAGAATTAACTGGGCGTGCGGCTTTACCTCCTCTCTGGGCTTTAGGTTATCACCAATCTAAATGGGGATACCGTACAGAAGAAAAAATTCGGGAAGAAGCTCAAGCATTTCAAGATCGCAATTTACCTTTGAGTGCTATTCATTTAGATATAGATTGTCAAGTTGGTAATAGAGCGTTTACTATCGCTCCCGATCGCTTTCCTAAATTAGGAAGTTTTACACAAGAACTCAAAGAACTTGGGGTACAGTTTATTGCTATTCTAAATCCAGGTATTAAGTACAGCCGTCATAGTAATTTGTTTTTAGAAGGTCAAATACTGGACGGCTTTTGCAAACTCCCCAACGGGAAACTTGTTGTTGCTCCTGTTTGGCCTGGTTGGTGTGTATTTCCAGATTTTACTAACCCCAAAGTTCGTGGATGGTGGAGTCGCCAATATCAGTATCTGCTAGATGTGGGTGTTGCAGGATTCTGGTACGATATGAATGAACCAGCTGCTTTTATTGTTTGGGGCGATCGCTCGCTTCCTAAAGTCACACAACATTATATGGAAGGCAGGGGCGGGGATCATCGCGAAGCGCATAATATTTACCCTAGAACAAATTCCTCTGTTAGTTTTGGCAGGGAATATTTTACCTATGGAGGAGAAAAAGCAATTAACTCTGCATATTTACCCTCCTATAGAAGGCAATAGTGAAAATCTTCTTTACTCTGATGCAGGTGATGGTTATGGAGATTCGAGATTGCATAAATTTGCGATAACACGTTTTGAGAACAATTTAGAAATCGTTTGGACAACAGAAGGTAAGTACCCTTTTCCCTATAGATCGATAAGCTTACATATACACGGAATCCAACCACAACAAGTTTGGATTGATGATAAGGAAGTAACTTGTACTGGACAAATAATAGAATTAGTAGACTCAGAGGAGTTGATTGTCAACAATCGCTTCTGCAAGATTCATATTCAGGATTAGGGGGAAAGTACTTAAAGTCCCCCTTTTTAAGGGAAGCTATTGCGTTGGACGGTGAGACCAGTGCTGGTAGCGTTCGCGTGTGCCTTGCATATAGCGTGTGCCTTACACATACCCGTAAGGGCGTGGATAATGGGGGATCGTGTATAGCAATCATTTGGAGAATTGATATTGGTGGGCAATGCCCACCCCACAGGATGGAATCAATATAGTTTTTACATCTATCGATAGATAGAAAAATAATATAGATGAATAGAGTAATTCATAGAGTTGTCTTTAAAGAAAATTCATGTAATTATACTAACTTATGTTAAGCATTTGAAATTTATTTCTATGAAGGATATATCTTAGATGCAGGTCGGACTTCATAATTGTTCACCCATAACTCGTTGTACCAAGCTAGCTTTGTTAAACGGTTACCAGAATTACAAAACTTGCAATAATACGTATTGGAGAGTAGCAATGCTGGTTGCTTAAAGAAGTCTTCCTTAAAAAAGGTTGACTTATGTGAAGGTTACAAGTTAAATTCTTAACAATAGAGATTCGGTCTGCCTAGTTCACGGTTTACCTTAAACATAGTGTTCCCACAGGTAAACGTGGAGCGGAGGAACCACCCTTGGGGCTAATCTTGCACAAGGATAAAGGCTTAAGTATAAAGGATAAATAAGAAATCCTTTTTCTCACTTGATCCTTCAAAAGAGGGACATCTCTCAGTCCTAGCCCGTCAGCTAACTTCGTCGGCATTGAGAGGAGACTGAGCGAACAGCATTCTTAAGCAAGTAATGCTTTGTTCTCGTCGGTATCCTTGGCTGGTATCTGTGCGCTTCGTTGTACCTGCCCTTAGCTTTGGATAAGGGGTTACGCTACCTTGATTCAGATATTTAAGGTAGGAAAGATTGCCATAAGAGTGAAGTTTAACTATGCTACTGACAAAAAAGCATCGCATCGCTTTGATTTCTGTGGATGGAGATCCTGCTGCAGAAATAGGACAAGAAGAGGCTGGTGGACAAAACGTATACGTCCGTCAGGTGGGTTATGCATTAGCTCAAAAAGGTTGGCAAGTGGATATGTTCACTCGCCGTAGCAGTCCCGAACAAGCAGCTATCATTCAACATGGAACTAACTGTCGAACAATTCGACTCAAAGCTGGTCCCATGGAGTTTATAGGTCGCGATAGTCTACTGGATCGTTTACCTGAATTTATTGCAGAGTTTCAAGCATTCCAACAAAATCAAGGTTTTCAGTATTCTCTGGTTCACACTCACTATTGGTTGTCTTCCTGGGTGGGAATGGAACTGAAAAAGCGTCAACCATTGATCCAAGTGCATACATACCATTCACTAGGAGCAGTGAAGTACCGTAGTGTCACTGATATACCAGCAATAGCTAGTATCCGACTAGCTGTGGAAAAAAATTGTCTGGAGAGTGTAGATCGAGTTGTAGCCACTAGCCCCCAAGAACAGGAACATATGCGAAATCTTGTTTCCTGTCTTGGACGCATAGAAGTCATTCCTTGCGGTACGGATATTGAGAAATTTGGCTCAATTGAACGATCTGTAGCACGTCAAGCATTGGGGATTGCTCCTGATGCAAAAGTGGTGCTCTATGTCGGGCGCTTCGATAAACGTAAAGGTATTGAAACACTCGTTAGAGCTTTTGCAAAATCGAGTTTGCACGGTACGGGTAACTTGCAGTTAATTATTGGAGGCGGTAGTCGTCCCGGTTATAGTGATGGAATCGAACGCGATCGCATAGCCAGTATTGTATCTGAACTTGGATTAGAAAATTGCACAGCCTTTCCAGGACGGCTTGATGAGACTATTTTGCCCTCTTACTACGCTGCGGCTGATGTGTGTGTTGTCCCCAGTCATTACGAACCTTTTGGTTTAGTTGCTATCGAAGCGATGGCTAGCCAAACCCCAGTTGTAGCCAGTAATGTTGGTGGATTGCAATTTACAGTAGTACCCGAGGTTACGGGATTGCTTGCTCCTCCCAAAGATGAAGATGCTTTTGCCGTAGCCATTGACCGAATTCTAGAAAATCCAGAATGGCGCGATCGCCTTGGTGAAGCAGGTAGACAGCGTGTCGAAATTGCTTTTAGCTGGCAAAGTGTTGCCTCTAGATTAACTCATCTTTACACTCATCTGTTACCGGAAGTTGTCCCTTCACGCGAGAAGAAAGCTCCAGCTGTTGCTTAATAACTACTATTTCCTAATCAACTTATGAGGGAGGGAAACCGCAATCATTTCGCCGCCTCGAATCATAACTTTTCCACTGATAACCAACATTTTGTAGCGTAAGTACAAACAACCGTAAAGTCTATTCAGTTAAGGAGTCATGACAATGTTAGAGATTGGTGACTATACACGCCATCAGGTTACTGGACTAATTGGTCAAGTTGTCGGTTACGGGCATGAAGTCGTACAAGGAGTGTACGTAACAACTCTCAAAGTCAGAGAGATTTCCAACGGAAGCCAAGACCGCAGCAGATTTTTAGAAGATGTATACTCTGAATGGGTACGAGTAGAAATAGAAGAAGTTCCTACAACTCTTTCCTCAGAATCGGGGAAGAGTGAAGTCGCATTGCAAGCATAACGACACAATTCTTACTTTTGTGGTACGGGCGTCCTCGCCCGTACTGTATTACAACAGTTTTCACCTCAATGAACCATACCGTTTGTAGGGGCGCAATGCCTTGCGCCCCTACATCTGTGGTCTATAGCGATTTTCTGTTGACTGTAATACATGAATAAATTGTGTTGTGGAACGGGTGTGTTGTGGAATGGGTGTGTTGTGGAACGGGTGTGTTGTGGAACGGGTGTGTTGTGGAACGGGTGTGTTGTGGAACGGGTGTGTTGTGGAACGGGTGTGTTGTGGAACGGGTGTGTTGTGGAACGGGTGTGTTGTGGAACGGGTGTGTTGTGGAACGGGTGTGTTGTGGAACGGGTGTGTTGTGGAACGGGTGTGTTGTGGAACGGGTGTGTTGTGGAACGGGTGTGTTGTGGAACGGGTGTGTTGTGGAACGGGTGTGTTGTGGAACGGGTGTGTTGTGGAACGGGTGTGTTGTGGAACGGGTGTGTTGTGGAACGGGTGTGTTGTGGAACGGGTGTGTTGTGG